>NZ_JBSVXG010000003.1:0-85910 GCF_054070595.1 Pseudomonas sp. SDO55104_S430
AAAGCGATCTGTAGGAGCGAGGCTTGCCCGCGAAGCTTTTCGTCTTTATCGAAGAATCAAGGCAGGACAGTCCACAACGCAAACCCCGCATACCAAAGCACCGCAGCCCTCAGCAGCAACTCCCAGATCCGGTCTAGGTTGTTGATGCCTTCAGGCCCCGCCACCGGCGCCGGAATTTCGGCAGCCACAAGGCCTGCCTTTTCGATCAATTGCGCGGCGCTGATGTTCCAGTTCAGCAGCTCGTGCAACATCATCCGGCTGACCGCGACGAAGTTGCCGACCAGAGCAAAACTGGCCGCCAGCAGGCGCACCGGAATCCAGTCGAAAGCGTGGCGCAATTGCCCGGCGCGCTCGACCAGCGCCGGGTTCTGCGCGTTTTCCTCAGCCAGTGCCAGCAGGCGGTAGCTCAGCGCGGCAACCGGACCCAGCAGGAAATACCAGAAAATCACGGCGAAGAAGCTCTGGTAGGCCTCCCACAGAAGATGGCCCTCGACCCGCTCCAGCAATTGCTCGCCACTGTCGGCGCAGATATCCAGGTCACGCTTGGCGACGTGGGCCGCGGCTTGCAGATCCTCCCGACGCCAGGCATCGCGAAAAGGACCCAGGCCGCCCAACAGATCGCCCCGGCCCAGGCTGTAAATCACCACCAGCAGGTGCACAGGCAACGCAAACAGGCCGTAAGCCACCGGGTCCAGCACCCACAACAGCAACGCCAGCAGCGCGACCGGCAGCAGCACCAGCAGGATCAGCACCAGCCAGGGATTTTTCGCCATGCGCGGACTCGATTCGAGTTTGTGCAACTCGCGAATCCATCCGCCGTCTCGCTGAACCTGATGGCGCAGGGCCGAGAATTTCTCGATCCATACCGCCAGCAGCAACACCAGAAAACTCATTGTTGATCCTCTTTTTGCGCAGCGTCCCGGGCCAGGGCTCCACGGTAGCGCGTCCAGTCAAACGCCGGGCCCGGATCGGTCTTGCGCCCGGGGGCGATGTCGCTGTGGCCGCAGATGCGCTGCGCAGTGATGGCCGTAAAAGCGCTTTGCAGTTGCCGGGTCAGGTTGATCAACGCGTCGTATTGCGCATCGGTGAACGGCAGATCATCCGTCCCCTCGAGCTCGATGCCCACGGAAAAATCGTTACAGGTTTCCCGCCCTTCGAAACTCGACACCCCGGCGTGCCAGGCACGCTCCAGACAAGAGACAAACTGGGTGACGGCACCGTCGCGCTCGATCAGAAAATGCGCAGACACACGCAGGTCGGCAATCCCTTCAAAGTAAGGGTGCTCCGTGACATCCAGGCGATTCTGGAAAAACTCCTGCACCTTGCCGGTGGCGAATTGCGCAGGCGGCAGGCTGATGTTGTGGATCACCAGCAGGGAAATTTCGCCCGTGGGGCGCGCATTGAAGTTGGGCGAGGGACACAAACGCACGTCCTGACACCAACCGCTCGCGGGGTCCAACTGCATACCGATTCCTTCAACGACGACTGTGTTGGTGCCCAGTATGCCGCGATAGACCCTCGGGACGCGATCACTTGGCGTGATTGAGGTCCCGCAAGACTCTGCACTGGCTTCAAGGATGGCACCCGATCGCCGCCGGGAATCGACAAAATGCAGGATTTTGCGCACCGCGACCCCATCGCACGCCTTGGGTTGCCCGGCGCCCTGCCCCTATAATCGGGCCACTTTGTTTGTGGAGCTCGTTATGCCGAATCTACGTCTCGCCGATTTGACCGCCGAAATCGAAGCCAACGTGCGCCGTGCGTTGCTCGAAGACGTCGGCAGCGGCGACATCACTGCGCAACTGATCCCGGCCGAACGCCTGGCCAAAGCCACCATCATCACCCGCGACGACGCCGTCATCTGCGGTACCGCCTGGGTCGACAACGTGTTTCGGCAACTGGACCCGCGGGTTGCGGTGCACTGGCAGGTCGCCGATGGCGATCGGGTCAAGCCCAACCAGGCGCTGTTCCATCTCGAAGGCCCTGCCCGCTCGCTGCTGACCGGTGAACGCAGCGCGCTGAACTTCCTGCAACTGCTGTCTGGCGTCGCCACCCGCGCACAGTACCTGGCGGATTTCGTCGCCCGGACCCAGGTCAAGCTGTTGGACACCCGCAAGACTCTGCCGGGTCTGCGTCTGGCGCAGAAGTACGCAGTGACCTGCGGCGGTTGCTACAACCACCGCATCGGTCTGTATGACGCCTTCCTGATCAAGGAAAACCATATCGCCGCCTGCGGAGGCATCCCGCAAGCCATCGCCGCCGCACACAAAATTGCACCGGGTAAGCCGGTGGAGATCGAGGTAGAAAGCCTGGATGAGTTGAAAGATGCCCTGGCGGCTGGCGCCGACATCATCATGCTCGACGAACTGAGCCTGGACGACATGCGCGAAGCCGTACGCTTGAACGGCGGCAAGGCCAAGCTGGAGGCCAGCGGCGGGATCAACGAAAGCACGTTGCTGCCGATCGCCGAGACCGGCGTGGACTACATCTCGATTGGTGCGATGACCAAGGATGTGAAGGCGGTCGACTTGTCGATGCGACTGAGTCTCTGAAAAGCAGTTCCGAGCGGCAAGCTGCAAGCTTCAAGCGAATCCGCTTTGGCTTGCAGCTTGCGGCTTGAAGCTGTTTTCAAACGATCAGACCGTTCATCTCGCAGTACTCTTCCCACTCCACACCCAACACCTCGGCCGCCTCTTGATGCAGCTTCAGGCGCTCGGCCTCGAACTCTTCCGGTGTGGTGGTGTACTTGAGCGTCAACTCCCAGGCCTGCAGGCCCTGGGCCTCCGCCTCGTCCTCGAACGCCCACTGGATCTGGTCCTTCTGATCATCCGGACTCAAGTCCTTGATCTCGTCCAGCAGCTCTGGGGTGTCCTGCGCATACTTTTTCAGCGCTTCTTCGTGTCTGGCTTCCTGACTCAACTCTTTTACGGTCATGGTTTTCTCGCTGATCGGGGGAATGGAAGATGGATGTGGATCATCAAGGATCTCTCTGACGCAAAAAACCGTGTATCGCACGGTTTATCTGGCCTTCAGGACCATTCGGGGATCATCTGAAAACTGCTGGGTAATACTCAGGCAGGCTCCGAATATAGGATGTTTGTCGGACGAATTACACGACTCTTTACATCTGCCCCACAAAAAAGCACATAACGCGCTTGTGCAACGGGAACATAAATCAAAAGCCCAAGTCATAGCGATGTGCCATACCGGCATGCCATTTGGAACGCCACCGATGCGTAGCGCCTCGAAGCTTTCGTTTGTTTTGTCCGCCACCGCAATGACTACCCTGCTGGGAGCCTTGGCCCTGCCAGCAACAGCGCTTGCCAGCATTGGGCTGAGCAGCAACTACTCGACCTCCTACGGCAAGGTGGCCGCCGTTCAAAATGAGAACGGCGAGAACGTGATCGTCAAAACCAACGTCGAAGTCGGTGAACTGGAAAAGATGCGGGACACCCTCAAGGATCAGGCGAGTCAGATCGAGGAACTCAAGCGCAGCAGCGGCTCGAGCAGCAGTTCCAGCAGCAAGGAAATCGACGAGCTCAAGCGCACCGTCAAGGAACAGGATCGCGAGCTGGATAACCTGCGCAAGCAGATGGACGAAATCAAGCGTAATAGCGGTTCAAGTTCGAGTTCCAGCAACAACGAGATTTCGAACCTGAATCGAGAAGTCAGTGACCAGGAACGCACTATCGATCAGCTCAAGCGAACCGTCGAAGACCTGGCCAGAAAAGTGAAGTAGGAAAGGATGGTGCCCGAGACAGGAATCGAACCTGCGACCTTCGCGTTACGAGTGCGCTGCTCTACCGGCTGAGCTACACGGGCAGTGCGCTAAACCTAGCATCGCCAAGCCATACCGGCAACTTCGGCCAATGCCTCTGTTTCATCCGGGCAAAAAAAGACCCCGCCGTTTTCACGGCGGGGTCTTTTTTACAACGTCAGCTGTGCAGGCGAATTAAACGCCCGAAGCCTTGGCTGCAGCTACGTCCTTGATGGACAGCTTGATACGGCCGCGGTTGTCCACGTCCAGTACCAGTACTTCCACTTCCTGACCTTCTTTCAGGATGTCGGTCACTTTCTCGACGCGAGCATCGCTCAGCATGGAGATGTGAACCAGACCGTCCTTGCCAGGCAGGATGTTGACGAATGCGCCGAAGTCGACGATGCGCTCAACCTTACCAACGTAGATCTTGCCGATCTCGGCTTCAGCGGTGATACCCAGAACGCGCTGGCGTGCAGCTTCAGCAGCTTCCTTGGTTTCGCCGAAGATCTTGATCGAACCGTCGTCTTCGATGTCGATCGAAGCCTTGGTTTCTTCACAGATCGCACGGATGGTCGCGCCGCCTTTACCGATGACATCACGGATTTTGTCGGTGTCGATCTTCATCGCGATCATGGTCGGAGCGTTGGCCGACAGTTCGGTACGCGACTGGCCAATGATCTGGTTCATCTGGCCGAGGATGTTCAGGCGCGCTTCCAGGGCTTGGCCCAGAGCGATTTCCATGATCTCTTCGGTGATGCCCTTGATCTTGATGTCCATCTGCAGCGCGGTCACGCCTTTGGCGGTACCGGCTACCTTGAAGTCCATGTCGCCCAGGTGGTCTTCGTCGCCCAGGATGTCGGTCAGAACTGCGAATTTCTCGCCTTCTTTAACCAGACCCATGGCGATACCGGCAACCGGTGCTTTCATCGGCACACCAGCGTCCATCAGAGCCAGGGAAGCGCCGCAGACCGAAGCCATGGAGCTGGAACCGTTGGACTCGGTGATTTCCGATACAACACGGATGGTGTATGGGAACACGTCAGCGGCAGGCAACATGGCCTGAACCGAACGACGAGCCAGACGGCCGTGACCGATTTCGCGACGACCAGCGCCACCCATGCGACCACACTCGCCCACCGAGAACGGAGGGAAGTTGTAGTGCAGCATGAACGGGTCTTTTTTCTCGCCTTCCAGGGTGTCCAGCAGCTGCGCGTCACGGGCGGTGCCCAGAGTTGCAACGACCAGCGCCTGGGTTTCGCCACGGGTGAACAGTGCCGAACCGTGAGTCTTCGGCAGAACGCCGACTTCGATGTTCAGCGGACGTACGGTGCGGGTGTCGCGACCGTCGATACGTGGCTTGCCGTTAACGATGTTTTCGCGAACGGTGCGGTATTCGATTTCACCGAAAGCGGCTTTGACTTCGGCGGAAGTCGGCTGGCCTTCTTCACCGGACAGCTTGGCAACCACTTGATCCTTCAGCTCACCCAGGCGAGCGTAACGGTCGGCCTTGATGGTGATGGTGTAAGCCTGGGAGATCGCCTCGCCGAACTCGGAGCGGATAGCGCCCAGCAATTCAGTGGCTTCAGCTTGTGGAGCCCAGGTCCAGGTAGGCTTGGCAGCTTCGGCAGCCAGCTCTTTGACAGCCTTGATGACCGACTGGAATTCGTCGTGGGCGAACAGTACGGCGCCCAGCATCTGGTCTTCGGTCAGCTCTTTGGCTTCCGATTCAACCATCAGTACGGCTTCTTCGGTACCGGCTACGACCATGTCCAGGCTCGAAGCTGCCAGCTGCTCGTAAGTCGGGTTCAGCAGGTAGCCGGTGCTTTCGTGGAAAGCAACGCGGGCAGCGCCGATCGGGCCGTCGAAAGGAATGCCGGAGATGGCCAGGGCAGCCGAGGTACCGATCATCGCAGCGATGTCCGGATCGGTCTTCTTGCTGGTGGATACGACGGTGCAGACAACCTGCACTTCGTTCATGAATCCTTCTGGGAACAGTGGACGGATCGGACGGTCGATCAGTCGGGAAGTCAGGGTTTCTTTCTCGGAAGGACGGCCTTCACGCTTGAAGAAACCGCCAGGGATCTTACCGGCAGCGTAAGTCTTTTCCTGGTAGTGAACAGACAGAGGGAAGAAGCCCTTGCCTGGATCGGCTTGTTTTGCACCGACTACGGTCACCAATACGCTGACGTCGTCGTCAACGGTGACCAATACTGCGCCGGAGGCCTGACGGGCGATACGGCCAGTCTCGAGGGTAACGGTCGACTGACCGAACTGGAATTTCTTGATTACCGGGTTCACGGTGTCCTACCTTCTTTTGTGGCTCTTGGGGAAACTGGTTCTTGCGAAATTCTTGGGCAACGTCGGGAATCGGCCCGAGCGGGTTGTCCTGGTCTTGCCTGTGTGGAGCTGGGTAAAGCAGGTATCCAGATAAAACTTGAGGCTGGGAGCCTGCCATGCGCCGGCGGAAACCCGCTGATGCACGACAGACAACCAACCTCTAGCGCAATCGCTTATTAGCGACGCAGACCCAGGCGACCGATCAGAGCGCTGTAACGGCTCACGTCTTTGCCTTTCAGGTAGTCCAGCAGCTTACGACGCTGGTTAACCATGCGGATCAGACCACGACGGGAGTGGTGATCTTTACCGTTGGCCTTGAAGTGACCTTGCAGTTTGTTGATGTTGGCGGTCAGCAGTGCAACTTGCACTTCTGGCGAACCAGTATCACCAACAGCTTGCTGGTAGTCGGTAACGATTTGAGCTTTTTCTTCAACGCTGAGAGCCATGAGGCAATCCTTTTATCAGGAAACTGTTTCAGGGAAACAATTTCAACAGGCCAGGGACAAATCCCTGTATCTAAAAATGAGTAGTGACCGTGCCTGCTGACAGCCACACTCGTCCGGTCATTCTGACCGAATCAGTCGACGTGGCGCGATGCGCCCGTCTTCGCTCACTTCACCGATCCCGATGAAGCGACCATTGTGATCCTGTACCCGTACCATGCCGAACTTCGGTGCATCGGGGGCACGTACCGGCTGGCCGTTGAGCCAGTAGAACGCGCTCGCTTCCGAGAACTGCAACAGCGGCCAATCCAGCAAGCCGCTGTCCGATGGCATCAGGAAGCGATCGACCGCTTCGTTGCCGCCTTCGGCATGTACCGCTTCCAGCTCTTCCAGGGTGACGGTTTGCGCCAGGGTGAAAGGCCCGGCCTGGGTCCGTCGCAGTTCTGCAACGTAAGCACCACAACCGAGTTGCTCACCGATATCCTCAACCAGGGTGCGGATATAGGTGCCTTTGGTGCAATCCACCGCAAGTCGCGCAGTATCACCTTCGAAGGCCAGTAATTCCAAGCGCGTAATAGTAACAGAACGCGGTTCACGCTCCACTACTTCGCCAGCACGAGCCAACTTGTACAGCGGCTGCCCGTCACGCTTGAGGGCCGAGTACATCGGCGGTATCTGTTTGATTTCCCCTCGGAAATTGGGCAGAACCGCTTCCATCTCGGTGCGACCAACGGTCACCGGACGTTCCAGCAAAATTTCACCCTCGGCATCCGCCGTGGTGGTGGTCTTGCCCAGTTGCGCCAGGGTTTCGTAACCCTTGTCGGAATCGAGCAGGTATTGCGAGAACTTGGTGGCCTCGCCGAAGCACAGCGGCAGCACGCCGGTGGCCAGTGGGTCGAGGCTACCGGTGTGTCCGGCCTTCTCGGCGTTCAGCAACCAGCGGACCTTCTGCAGCGCGGAGTTGGAGGTGAACCCCAACGGCTTGTCGAGCAGGATGATACCGCTGACGTTACGACGGATACGTTTGACCTGAGCCACCGGTTACTCCTTGGTGCCTTCGGCGTCTGCCGCAACCGTGTGCTGGCTGTCTTCAGCCACTGCGCGTTCGATCAAAGCCGACAGATGCGCACCGCGCACCACGCTTTCATCGTAGTGGAAGTGCAACTGTGGAACGCTGCGCAGCTTCATCTCGCGAGCCAGCTGCATACGCAGGAAGCCGGCGGCGGAGTTCAGCACCTTGATGCTTTGTGCGATTTCTTCGTGGCCGTCCTGGCCCATCACGGTGATGAAAATCTTGGCGTGACCCACGTCACGGCTGACTTCCACAGCGGTAATGGTGACCAGGCCGACACGCGGATCTTTGACTTCACGACGGATCAGTTGTGCCAGCTCGCGCTGCATTTGATCGCCGATCCGTTGGGTACGGCTGTATTCTTTTGCCATGTCTTGTTACCTGTTACTGCCCCATGGTGAAACCCATGAGGTCTGAAAGCGGCAAACGCCCGGCCTGACGAAAGCCAGACCGGGCGTTGCGTTTAGAGTCCTGACACCATGCCGCGCATCTGCATGCGGCGGCTTGGCGAGGCCCTTGAAGTGCGCGAGTTAGAGGCTGCGAGCAACCTGAACCTTCTCGAAGACTTCGATCTTGTCACCGACCTTGACGTCGTTGTAGCTCTTGACGCCGATACCGCATTCCATGCCGGAACGCACTTCGGAAGCGTCATCCTTGAAGCGGCGCAGGGATTCCAGCTCGCCTTCGAAGATAACGATGTCTTCACGCAGTACACGGATTGGACGGTTACGGTGAACGACACCTTCGATAACCATGCAACCGGCGATCGCGCCAAACTTCGGCGAACGGAACACGTCACGCACTTCGGCGACACCCAGGATGTTCTCGCGAACATCGCTGCCGAGCATACCGGTCAGGGCTTTCTTGACGTCTTCGATGATGTCGTAGATCACGTTGTAGTAACGCATATCCAGACCTTCCTGCTCGACGATCTTGCGAGCGCCGGCATCGGCACGCACGTTGAAGCCGAACAGTACAGCGTTGGAGGCCAGTGCCAGGTTGGCGTCGGACTCGGTGATACCACCGACACCGCCACCGACTACGCGCACTTGCACTTCATCGTTGCCCAGGCCATTCAGAGCGCCCTGCAGAGCTTCCAACGAACCACGGACGTCGGATTTGAGGACGATGTTGAGCGTCTTCTTCTCTTCCTGACCCATGTTTTCGAAGATGTTTTCCAGCTTGCCTGCGTGAGCACGAGCCAGTTTGACTTCACGGAACTTGCCTTGACGGAACAGAGCCACTTCACGAGCTTTCTTCTCGTCGGCAACCACGCTCATCTCGTCGCCAGCGTCCGGAGTACCGTCCAGGCCGAGGATCTCGACAGGGATGGCAGGACCGGCTTCCTTGATTGGCTTGCCGTTCTCGTCGAGCATGGCGCGAACGCGACCGTAGTTCGAACCGACCAGGACCATGTCGCCTTGACGCAGGGTACCGTCCTGAACCAGAACGGTAGCCACCGGGCCACGGCCCTTGTCCAGGCGGGACTCAACCACGACACCACGGCCAGGAGCCGAAGGAGTAGCGGTCAGTTCCAGAACTTCGGCCTGCAGCAGAACGGCTTCGAGCAGTTCGTCGACACCGGTACCCATCTTCGCGGAAACCGGTACGAATGGCGTATCACCACCCCATTCTTCCGAAGTCACGCCGTGTACCGACAATTCGCTACGGATGCGATCGAGATCGGCGCCCGGCTTGTCGATCTTGTTCACTGCCACGACCAGCGGAACACCGGCAGCCTGGGCGTGTTGAACGGCTTCAACAGTCTGTGGCATCACGCCGTCGTCCGCTGCGACCACCAGGATCACGATGTCGGTCGCCTTGGCACCACGGGCACGCATCGCGGTAAACGCGGCGTGACCAGGGGTATCGAGGAACGTCACCATGCCACGGTCGGTTTCAACGTGGTATGCGCCGATGTGCTGGGTAATACCACCGGCTTCGCCAGCAGCTACCTTGGCACGACGGATGTAGTCGAGCAGGGAAGTCTTACCGTGGTCAACGTGGCCCATTACGGTCACGACTGGTGCACGGGAAACTGCCTCGCCTTCAAACTTCAGGGACTCGGCCAGGGAATCTTCCAGAGCGGTGTCGCTGACCAGGGTCACTTTGTGGCCCAGTTCCTCGGCAACCAACTGGGCAGTTTCCTGATCCAGTACCTGGTTGATGGTCGCTGGAGTGCCCAGTTTGAACATGAACTTGATGATTTCAGCAGCCTTGACCGACATCTGCTGGGCCAGATCGCCCACAGTGATGGTCTCGCCGATCTTCACTTCGCGCACGACAGGACCGGTCGGGTTCTGGAAACCGTGGGCGTTGCGCTTCTTCAGCTTGGCCTTGCCGCGACCACCGCGACGGAAGCCATCGCTTTCTTCATCGGTAGTACGTGGAGCAGCGCGTGGAGCCGGCGCCTTTTCTTTGACCGTAGCGCGATGCGGAGCGTTTTTACGCTCGCCATCGCCACCACCACCGCGACGATTGTTGTCGTCAGCACGTGGTTTGTCCGGGCGACGCTGTTCGTCGCGTTTACGAGCATCTGCAGCAGGAGCCGGAGCGGCCGCCACGACCGGAGCGCTTTCACGCACAGGCTCGACAACCGGACCAGGTGCTGCAACAGGCTCGACCGCAGCAACAGGCGCGGCAGCAGGAGCAGGCTGGCGGCGCGCTTCTTCTTCGGCGCGGCGCTTGGCTTCTTCTTCAGCCTTCTGACGGGCAGCATTTTCTACTGCGCGACGTTCATCCATCTCACGCTTGCGCTCGGCTTCGATTTCTTCCGGGCTGCGCTGTACGAAGACTTTCTTCTTGCGTACTTCAACGCTGATGCTTTTGCTGCCAGCAACACGCAGGGTACTGGTGGTTTTACGCTGCAGCGTAATCTTGCGTGGTTCTTCCACTTTCGCCTTGTGGCTGCTTTTCAAGTGAGTCAGCAGGGATTGCTTCTCACTGTCAGTCACATTTTCTTCGGCGGCGGTGTGCGGCAGACCTGCCTCACGCATCTGCTGCAACAGGCGCTCTACCGGTGTTTTGACCTCATCGGCCAGTTGTTTCACCGTGACTTGCGTCATGCACTTCTCTCCTCAGGCCGCGCCTATTACTCGAACCAATGGGCTCGGGCGGCCATGATCAACTTGCCGGCACGATCTTCGTCGATGCCGTCGATGTCGAGCAGGTCGTCAATAGACTGCTCGGCCAGGTCTTCGCGGGTAACTACGCCGCGCACCGCCAGTTCCATCGCCAAATCCTTGTCCATACCCTCAAGCGAGAGCAGGTCTTCGGCCGGATGGGCGTCTGCCAGCTTTTCCTCGGTAGCGATGGCTTTGGTCAACAAACGATCCTTGGCACGAGCGCGGAGCTCGTTGACGATCTCTTCGTCGAAGCCGTCGATGTTGAGCATTTCTTCCAACGGTACGTAGGCAATCTCTTCCAGGCTGGTGAAGCCTTCATCTACCAGCACCTGTGCCAGCTCTTCGTCGACTTCCAGCTCGTCGATGAAGTTGCGCAGGATGTCGCCGGTTTCTGCTTGCTGCTTGGCCTGGATGTCCGATTCGGTCATCACGTTCAGGGTCCAGCCAGTCAACTGGCTGGCCAGACGCACGTTCTGACCACCGCGACCGATGGCCTGAGCCAGATTGTCTGCGCCAACGGCGATGTCCATGGCGTGGGCATCTTCGTCAACGATAATGGCCGCAACTTCAGCCGGGGACATGGCATTGATAACGAACTGAGCCGGGTTGTCGTCCCACAGAACGATGTCAACACGCTCGCCACCCAACTCGCCCGACACTGCCTGCACGCGCGAGCCGCGCATACCGATGCAAGCGCCCTGCGGGTCGATGCGTTTGTCCTTGGAGCGGACGGCGATCTTGGCACGGGATCCCGGATCACGGGATGCAGCCATGACTTCGATCAGACCTTCAGCAATCTCCGGCACTTCGATGCGGAACAGCTCGATCAGCATCTCCGGCGCGGTACGCGACAGGATCAGCTGCGGGCCGCGGTTCTCGGTGCGGATTTCCTTGAGCAGCGCACGCAGACGCACGCCAACCCGGAAGGTTTCGCGAGAAATGATGTCTTCACGGGCGAGCAACGCTTCGGCGTTGTTGCCCAGATCGACGATCACGTTGTCGCGGGTCACTTTCTTTACGGTGCCGGAGATGATTTCACCCAGGCGCTCGCGGTAAGCGTCCACCACTTGGGCGCGCTCGGCTTCGCGAACTTTCTGCACGATGACTTGCTTGGCAGTCTGTGCAGCGATACGACCGAATTCGATCGACTCGATTTTCTCTTCGACGACATCACCGACCTTGGCGCCAGGGTGCGTTTGAGCAACCTTGCTTGGCCAGGTTTCGATGGCCGGATCGTCCAGATCATCTTCTTCGACGACAGTCCAGCGACGGAAAGTCTCGTAGGAACCGGTGTGGCGATTGATTTCCACACGCAGATCAACTTCGTCCTCGAAACGCTTTTTGGTAGCAGTGGCCAGAGCCAGCTCCAGCGCTTCGAAAATCACACCTGGCGGTACGCCTTTTTCATTGGATACCGACTCAACAACCAGCAGTACTTCTTTGCTCATCGTACGCCTCGCCTTTCGCAAGCCATTGGATCCGCGGGATCCGCGTCTCAGTCAAAACTGGGAATAATATTGGCCTTGTCGATCATATCGATCGGCAACAGGAACTCATGATCATCTACCTGCACCACGACGTCCTGCTCTTCTACACCGCGCAGAAGGCCCTGAAAGTTGCGTCGACCTTCAAAAGGCGAGCGCAGTTTGATCTTCACTTGTTCACCGGCAAATTTTGCAAACTGCTCAAGAGTGAACAGAGGGCGTTCCATGCCAGGCGAGGAAACTTCAAGGGTGTATTCAACGGAGATTGGATCTTCAACATCCAGGACGCCGCTGATCTGACGGCTTACGATGGCGCAATCGTCCACCAGTACACCGCCCTCTTTATCGATATAAACGCGCAACATTGAGTGGCGACCTTGCGCCGAAAACTCAATACCCCAGCATTCATAGCCTAGGGCCACGACCACCGGGGCCAGCAAGGCCTGCAACTCTTCTAGCTTGCTCGACACCTGAACCCCCTAGTGCATGTATGTGCATGCCATGAAAATAAAAAAATGGGCGAAACGCCCATCCTTGAAACGCCGTCGAACAGCGGCGTTGAAAGTGTCCAGCTAACAAAAAGCCCCTTAAAAGGGGCTCTTTAAACTGGTTGCGGGGGCCGGATTTGAACCGACGACCTTCGGGTTATGAGCCCGACGAGCTACCAGACTGCTCCACCCCGCGACAAAGCTGGGGCGGAAGTATACGACCGATCCCCTGGAGGGTCAATGTAACCTTCCACCTGCAAGAAAGCCCGCAACAGCGGGCTCTCCTGACTAATTGGTACCGAGAAGGGGACTCGAACCCCTACACCCTATGGGCACAACCACCTCAAGGTTGCGTGTCTACCAATTCCACCACCTCGGCAAAACTACGTTTGAAACCCTTCTTACTTCTGCTCTTGAGCTGGAGGTACGTCAGTCGCTGGAGTAGCCGACTTTTGCTCTTGAAGCACCGGGACATCATCAGAAGCCGGTTGTTGCTTTGGAACTTCCAACACCGCTGGATTTGGGAGACCTACTTGAGTCAGCTGATGAGCCTTCTCTTTAGCAAAGTAACCTAACCCCAAGCTGGTTATGAAAAAACCTGCGGCGAGTATAGCAGTAAACTTACTGAGAAAGGTAGAGGAACCTTGGCTTCCGAACACAGTATTTGAAGCACCTGCGCCGAAAGACGCGCCAGCGTCCGCACCTTTACCCTGCTGCAGCAATACCAGAGCAACTACGCCCAATGCACCCAGCAGATGAAAAACGACTACGACTGTTTCCAGCATTTTTTCAGTTTCCCGCGGCGCGACATATCGCACCGAACTCATCTGCATTCAGGGACGCCCCACCAATGAGGCCCCCATCGATATCCGGCATGCCGAACAGCTCGACCGCATTGGCCGCCTTCACGCTGCCGCCGTATAGAAGCCGCACACCTTGCGCGACTTCAGAATTCTCTGCCGCCAACTGAGCGCGGATGGCTGCATGCACATCCTGAGCCTGTTGCGGCGAAGCAGTCAGCCCGGTACCAATGGCCCAGACTGGCTCGTAAGCGATGACCGCCTTAGCAAAAACACCAACACCCAGCTCGTCGATGATGCTGTTCAGCTGATGCGAGACAACTTCAAGAGTTTTTCCCGCCTCACGCTCTTCGAGGGTTTCCCCTACACACAACACCGGAATCAAGCCACATGCCTGTGCCGCTGCAAACTTGCGGATCAGCATCCCGTCCTGCTCGCCCATGATCTGGCGGCGCTCGGAATGCCCGACAAGCACCAGGGAACAACCTGCATCCACCAACTGACTCGGCGCAACTTCACCGGTCAACGCACCTTGCATGGATTCCACCGCAGAGTTCTGCGCACCGACCGAAATCGATTTACCTTCCAAGCCATCAATCACTTGATTGATATGCAAAAAAGGCGGGAATACCGCTACATCAACACCGCTCGGCAAGGCCATCTCACGAAGGCCATTGATCAGCTCAGCGACGCTGGCGCGGGTACCGTGCATCTTCCAGTTACCAGCTACCATAGGGCGACGCATGCTGCACCTCGTCGGTCAAAGTGGGCGCAGATGTTACCCAACACAATCATGGCTGGCAAGCCGAAATCAGGCAGAAACTTCAGTAACCAGTTTTGCCAGCTCTTCGGCGTACGCACGAACCTGCTTTTCATCCTCGCCTTCGACCATCACACGCACCAGCGGCTCGGTCCCGGACTTGCGCAGCAGTACACGCCCGCGCCCGGCCATGGCCTTGGTCACGCGCTCGCTGGCTTCCTTGACGGACGGGTGATCCAAAGGACTGGCACCGCCACCAAAACGCACATTGATCAGCACTTGAGGGCACTTGCGCAACGTCTGACGACTCTGAGCCAAACTTTCGGAGCGGGTTTTCAGCGCCATCAGCACCTGAAGCGCAGCGATAATCGCATCGCCCGTTGTGGTGTGATTGAAGCAAACGATGTGGCCGGAATTCTCACCGCCCACCAACCAGTTGCGCTCGAGCAGATCAGCAATCACGTAACGATCGCCAACATTGGCGCGCACGAACGGAATCGACAGATCCGCCAGGGCCAGTTCCAACCCCAGATTGCTCATCAGCGTCCCGACAACACCGCCTTGCAGCTTGTCACGCTCGTGCAGATCGCGAGCGATTATGTACAGCAGCTCGTCACCATCGACGATAGCGCCAGTGTGATCGACCATCAGAACCCGGTCGCCATCACCGTCGAACGCAATACCCAGGTCTGCGTGCTCGGCGAGCACGGCAGCCTGAAGCTGCCCCATGTGGGTCGAACCGCAATTGTCGTTGATGTTCAAGCCGTTGGGTTGCGCCGACAGCACTACAACATCGGCACCCAGCTCACGAAATACGCTAGGTGCTACCTTGTAAGTCGCACCATGGGCACAGTCGATAACGATTTTCAAACCAGAGAAGCTTGTACCGGTTGGCACGCTGCTCTTGCAGAATTCGATGTAACGCCCCGAGGCGTCATTGATGCGTGAAACCTTGCCGATCTTGCTCGACTCGACCACGGTCATAGGCGTGTCCAGCAGCTCTTCGATCATCTGCTCGACTTCATCCGGGAGCTTGGTGCCCTTGCCCGAGAAGAACTTGATGCCGTTGTCATCATGAGGGTTGTGCGATGCACTGATCACGATGCCGGCTTCGGCATGGAAAGTACGCGTCAGATAGGCGATGGCAGGCGTGGGCATCGGACCGAGGAGCATGACGTCAGCGCCAGCGGAGGTGAGACCGGCCTCAAGCGCAGATTCGAACATGTAACCGGAAATCCGGGTGTCCTTGCCGACCAGAACCTTGCAGGCACCCATTTTGCGGAACGCCATGCCTGCGGCCCACCCGAGCTTGAGCATGAAATCAGGAGTGATCGGGTATTCGCCTACTCGACCACGGATGCCGTCGGTACCAAAGTATTTCCTAGTCATAAACGCTCCATCATTCTTATTCGGCTGATTCCACTGCGGCGATCATCTTCACCACATCGACTGTTTCGGCTACATCATGGACGCGCAATATACGCGCACCTTTTTGCGAAGCCAGCGCCGCCAGGGCAAGGCCGCCATAGAGGCGCTCGCCCACCGGCCGATTCAACGCCTGCCCTATCATGCTCTTGCGCGAAACCCCGACCAACAGGGGTCTGCCGAAGGCATGCAAAGCTTCCATATGTTTGAACAAGCTTAGATTGTGCTGCAACGTTTTTGCGAAGCCGAACCCTGGATCGAGAATGATTCGCTCGACAGGAATACCCGCCGACTCACACCGAGCCATGCGCTCGGCAAGAAACTCACCCACTTCCTTCGTGACATCCTGATATTGAGGATTGTCCTGCATGTCGCCAGGTTCACCGAGCATGTGCATCAGACACACCGGCAATCCTGTCGCCGCCGCCGCATCAAGCGCACCGTCACGACGCAATGAGCGCACGTCATTGATCAGTCCGGCACCCAATCGCGCCGTTTCACGCATAACGGCTGGCGTAGAAGTATCGACGGAAATAATGACATCCAGCTCGCGGTGAATGCGCTCAACGATCGGCGCAACACGCTCGAGCTCCTCCAGCGGCGATACGGCCTTGGCGCCTGGGCGCGTCGACTCACCGCCAACATCGATCAGAGTTGCCCCGGCCGCCACCATGGCTTCGGCGTGGCGCAAAGCCGCATCGAGCTGACTGTACTTGCCGCCATCGGAAAAGGAATCGGGAGTGACGTTGAGAATACCCATGACATGTGTCAGGGCCAAATCAAGAACCCGGTTGCCGCAAGGCAACCGGGTCGAGGACTGAACAGAAGTCATTTCAAACCTTAAACGTCAGCAGCAGGACCGCCGATAGGTGTTTGCGGACGCTCATCCTGCACTACCGGAGGTGTTCCGGAGGTACCTGTGCCACCCGACCAATCACGAGGTTCGCGAGGAGTGCGACCTGCCATGATGTCATCGATCTGTTCGGCATCGATGGTTTCGTACTTCATAAGGGCATCAGCCATGGCGTCGAGCTTGTCACGGTTGTCCGTGAGGATCTGCTTCGCAGTGCCATAGCAATGGTCGATGATGCTGCGGACTTCGGAGTCGATCAGTTTCGCGGTCTCACCCGAGAAGCTGGCATTCTGACCACCGCCGCCGCGACCGAGGAATACCTCACCTTCTTCTTCGGCATACATCAGCGGACCGAGTTTTTCCGACAGACCCCACTTGGTCACCATGTTCCGCGCAATCTGGCTGGCACGCATGATGTCGTTGGAAGCGCCGGTGGTAACACCATCGAAGCCCAAAGTCATTTCTTCAGCGATACGACCACCGTAAAGCGAGCAGATCTGACTGATCAGGGCACGCTTGGACAAGCTGTAGCGATCTTCTTCCGGCAGGAACATCGTTACACCCAGCGCACGACCGCGCGGAATGATCGAAACCTTATACACCGGATCATGCTCAGGCACGACGCGACCAACAATGGCGTGGCCCGCTTCATGGTAAGCAGTGTTCTGCTTTTCTTTCTCGGACATGACCATGGATTTGCGCTCAGCGCCCATCATGATCTTGTCTTTTGCCAGTTCGAATTCTTTCATCTCGACGAGGCGCTTGCCTGCACGAGCGGCGAACAGTGACGCCTCGTTTACCAGGTTGGCAAGGTCGGCACCAGAGAAGCCAGGTGTTCCGCGCGCGATTACGGCTGGAGCAACATCGTCACCCATTGGCACTTTGCGCATGTGAACCTTGAGAATCTGTTCACGACCACGGATATCCGGCAGACCCACCACAACCTGACGGTCGAAACGGCCTGGTCGCAGCAGAGCCGGGTCAAGCACGTCTGGACGGTTGGTCGCCGCAATCACGATGATGCCGTCGTTCATTTCGAAGCCGTCCATCTCTACCAGCAACTGGTTGAGAGTCTGCTCGCGCTCATCGTGACCACCGCCCATACCGGCGCCACGGTGGCGACCGACGGCGTCAATTTCATCGATGAAGATGATGCATGGAGCATGTTTCTTGGCCTGTTCGAACATATCGCGAACGCGGCTGGCGCCCACACCAACGAACATTTCGACGAAGTCGGAACCGGAAATGGTAAAGAAAGGGACTTTTGCTTCGCCGGCGATGGCTTTGGCCAGGAGGGTTTTACCAGTACCTGGAGGACCGACCATCAGTACGCCGCGAGGGATGCGACCACCCAGACGCTGGAACTTGCCCGGGTCACGGAGGAATTCTACGAGCTCGCCAACTTCTTCCTTGGCTTCGTCGCAACCGGCAACGTCGGCCAGCGTGGTTTTGACTTGATCTTCGGAGAGCAGGCGAGCCTTGCTCTTACCGAAGCTCATCGGCCCGCCCTTCCCGCCGGCACCGCCCTGCATCTGCCGCATGAAGAACATGAATACGGCAATGATCACCAGGATCGGGAAGCTTGCGACCAGGAGCTGGGTCCAGATGCTTTGCTGTTCAGGCTGCTTGCCTTCGACCACGACGTGGTTATCGACCAGGTCACCAATCAGGCCGTTGTCCTGAATGGCAGGACGAATGGTCTTGAAGCTATCGCCATCGTTGCGCTTACCGGTAATCACGTAGCCATCAACAGCCACGCGCTCGACCTTGCCATCCTTGACCTGCTGGATGAAGTCGGAATAGTTAAGGGTCTGCGGCTCGTTAGGGCTGGAGAAGTTGTTCATCACCGTCACCAGGACAGCCGCGATGATCAACCACAGGATCAGATTCTTTGCCATATCGTTCAATTAACTACCCTCTGAAGCAAGCGCCGCTGCTGATGACGCGCGCTTCGCATGATATTCACCGGCCTAACTTACTACATTACCTACGGCTTGGCAGGCGCCGTCTGTAACCCTTTGTGAAACACTTTCTACACAATATTCGTTAATGCCTGTCGGACGAAATACGAAAAACCTATCGACCCGACGAAAAACCTCACTTTAGACGTTTCCGCCGCGATAGCCCCAGGCCAGCATGTACTGCTCGCGAGAGCTGCCACGGGAAGAGTCCGGCTTGATCATCTGGATCTTGTCGAACTTCTTGCGAGCGTCCTTCAGGTAAACATCGAAACCCTCGCCCTGGAAAATCTTGATCACAAAATTGCCACCCGGTTTGAGGATCCGATCCGCCAAATCAAGCGCCAGTTCGCAAAGAAACATGGCTTTGGGCATGTCCACTTCAGGTGTACCACTCATATTGGGGGCCATATCGGAAATCACAAGGTCCACTTGCGAATTACCTACAGCTTCAAGGATCTGCGCGAGCACTGCGTCCTCGGTGAAATCCCCCTGGATGAACGTCACGTCCGGAATGCCGTCCATTTCCAGGATATCCGAGGCAATCAGACGCCCCTGACCACCGATCAGCCGGCTCGTGACCTGCGACCAGCCACCAGGCGCAGCACCCAGGTCGACCACACTCATCCCCGGGCGGATCAGTTTGTATTTCTCCTGGATTTCCAGAAGCTTGTAACTCGCACGCGAGCGGTAGCCATCCTTCTGCGCCTGCTTCACATAGGGATCGTTGACATGTCTTTTCAGCCAACCAAGGCTTGTCTTGGAACGCGCCACTGGGCACCTCGATGATTAGGGTCGTGATTAATTGGGCGGATCAACGAGCCCTCGGGTAAAATGGCCGCCATTTTACAGAATCCAGACGAAAGGGTCAGATTTATGCCGCTCACTCAAGAGCAGAAGAAACAGTACAAATCCATTGGCCACCATCTGAAACCAGTTCTGATTGTGGCAGACAACGGTTTGACTGAAGGTGTGTTAGCCGAACTTGAACGCGCTTTGGCGGATCACGAGCTGATCAAGATCAAGCTCAACATCCTGGATCGCGAATCGCGCCTGGCGTCCATTGCAGAACTGTGCAAGGTCGGCAAAGCGGATCTGGTTCAGGTCATCGGCAAGATGGCGTTGATTTACCGCAAGAACTTCAGCGTCAACAAGCAGCTATCGAACGTCCATCGCTTCAAGTGATGGCAAGGGTCAAGGGTGTGCTTCGCGCACCCTGCCACTCCATCCCGGCACCGCCTGCAACACCAGCAGCAGCCCGGAAAAACCCAGTACAAGATAGCTGAACACCTGCCAGCGCACCGCCTCCGGCCAACCAACACGCACCGCGAAATACATCGCACACGCATACAGCGCCATCAACAGCAGTTGCCCGCGAATATCCCGCCACAGACTGGCAAGGCCCTCGGCCTGAACCAGCACCAGAACCTGAAAAATCACGCACGCCGCAGCAAATCCCACCGTCACGGCATACAAAACAGAGGCAATCTCGTCGACCAGCAGCGGCGCCAGGTCAATTCGACCCAGCACCGGCAGCAAGCCGATTTGTAACAACCACAAACCGCCGACCCACAGCATCTGAGCCAGTTGCCAAAGGACGGCGCCCGCACGAAGCGGGCGCTCACCTTCAGATGTGACGAACTTCAACAATCTCGTACTCGATCACGCCACTCGGCGTTTTCACCACAACTACATCGCCCTCTTCCTTGGCGATCAAGGCGCGGGCAATAGGTGAACCGACGGAGATCTTGCCGAGTTTGATGTCTGCCTCGTCCTCACCAACAATCTGGTAAGTCACGCTTTCATCCGTTTCGACGTTGGCGATTTCGACGGTCGTACCGAAAATCACCTTGCCGGAGTGAGGAATGGTCGTGACATCGATCACCACAGCGTTCTGCATGCGGCCTTCGATATCACGGATCCGCGCCTCAACCATGCCCTGTTCTTCGCGAGCAGCATGGTATTCCGCGTTTTCCTTGAGGTCACCCAGCTCACGCGCTTCGCCAATAGCCTGGCTCAAGCGCGGGCGCTCGACCTTGCTGAGGTGCGTCAACTCTTCTTCCAGGGCGCGAGCGCCCTGAACGGTCATCGGGTACTTGGTTATGCTCATGCCTTCAATCCTGCGTGTAGATCCTGCAAGCGGCGCACGGTCTTCTCGGGACCGAACTTCAGCGCTTCGCAGATCGCTTCGCCAGCAGCAATGGTGGTGGTGCAGTAAATCTTGTGCTGCAGAGCATTGCGACGGATGGAGTAGGAGTCAGCGATCGACTGACGACCTTCGGTGGTGTTGATGATCAGGGTGACTTCGTCGTTCTTGATCATGTCGACCACGTGCGGACGGCCTTCGGTCACCTTGTTCACGCGGCGCACTTTCAGACCCGCCGCTTCGATCAGCTTGGCGGTACCGGCAGTGGCGACCACTTCGAAGCCCAAGTTGATCAGATCGCGAGCAACACCGGCAACCAGTGGCTTGTCGTCATCACGCACGCTGATGAAAGCAGTACCGCCAGTCGGCAGCACTTCGCTGGCACCCATCTGGGCCTTGGCGAAAGCTTCGCCGAAGGTGTCGCCCACACCCATGACTTCACCGGTGGACTTCATCTCTGGGCCGAGGATCGGGTCGACACCCGGGAATTTGGCGAATGGGAACACCGCCTCTTTCACGCTGTAGAAGTTCGGGATGATTTCCTTGGTGAAGCCCAGTTCTTTCAGGGTCTTACCGGCCATCACGCGCGCGGCGATCATTGCCAGGGAAACACCGATGCACTTGGACACGAACGGTACGGTACGCGAAGCACGCGGGTTGACTTCGATGACGTAGATGTCTTCGCCTTGCAGCGCGAGCTGTACGTTCATCAGGCCGACCACGCCCAGTTCCAGGGCCATTTTCTTGACCTGTTCACGCATCTCGTCCTGGATGTGCGCCGGCAGCGAGTACGGCGGCAGCGAGCACGCGGAGTCACCGGAGTGAACACCAGCCTGTTCGATGTGCTGCATGATCGCGCCGATCACTACGTCCTTGCCGTCGCTGACCGCATCCACGTCCATCTCGATGGCGCAGTTGAGGAAGTGGTCAAGCAGCACCGGACTGTCGTTGGACACCTGCACGGCTTCGCGCAGGTAACGCTTGAGTTCCTCTTCCTTGTAGACGATTTCCATTGCACGGCCGCCCAATACGTAGGACGGACGAACTACCAGCGGGTAACCGATCTTGGCAGCGGCACGAACAGCTTCGTCTTCACTGCGCACAGTGGCGTTTGGCGGCTGACGCAGATTCAGGCGCTCAACCATTTGCTGGAAGCGCTCACGGTCTTCCGCACGGTCGATGGCGTCAGGACTGGTGCCGATGATTGGCACGCCAGCCGCTTCCAGGGCGCGAGCCAGTTTCAACGGAGTCTGGCCGCCGTACTGGACGATCACGCCTTTTGGCTTCTCGACGCGAACGATTTCCAGCACGTCTTCCAGGGTCACTGGTTCGAAGTACAGACGGTCGGAAGTGTCGTAGTCGGTGGAAACGGTTTCCGGGTTGCAGTTGACCATGATGGTCTCGTAACCGTCGTCACGCAGAGCCAGCGCCGCGTGTACGCAGCAGTAATCGAACTCGATACCCTGGCCGATACGGTTTGGACCGCCGCCGAGGATGATGATCTTGTCACGGCCGGACGGCGCTGCTTCGCACTCTTCCTCGTAGGTCGAGTACAGGTAAGCGGTGTCAGTGGCGAACTCGGCGGCACAGGTGTCGACGCGCTTGTAGACCGGGAACACTTCCAGCTTCTGGCGGTGAGTGCGCAGGTTCTTCTCGGTGACGCCCAGCAGCTTGGCCAGACGCTGATCGGAGAAGCCTTTGCGCTTGAGGCGGAACATCAGATTGCGATCAATGGCGGACAGACCGAGGGTCTTGACCTTCTCTTCTTCCTTGATCAGATCTTCGATCTGTACCAGGAACCATGGATCGATCATGTTCATGCCGAAGATGTCTTCGACGCTCAGGCCGGCGCGGAAGGCATCAGCCACGTACCAGATACGCTCGGCGCCCGGCACGGTCAGTTCGCGCTTGAGCACGCTCATGCTTTCCGGATTTTTCAGGTCGAGCTTCTCGTCCAGACCGCAAACGCCCACTTCCAGACCGCGCAGAGCTTTCTGCAGGGATTCCTGGAAGGTACGGCCGATGGCCATGACTTCACCGACCGACTTCATCTGAGTGGTCAGGCGTGCGTCAGCCTTGGCGAATTTCTCGAAGGCAAAGCGTGGCAGCTTGGTGACCACGTAGTCGATGGACGGCTCGAAGGACGCCGGGGTCTTGCCGCCGGTGATGTCGTTCGACAGTTCGTCGAGGGTGTAACCCACAGCCAGCTTGGCCGCGACCTTGGCGATCGGGAAGCCGGTGGCTTTCGAAGCCAGTGCCGAGGAACGGGACACACGCGGGTTCATCTCGATCACGACCATGCGGCCGGTGTCCGGGCAGATACCGAACTGAACGTTGGAACCACCGGTTTCCACGCCGATCTCGCGCAATACCGCCAGGGAGGCGTTGCGCATGATCTGGTATTCCTTGTCGGTCAGGGTCTGCGCTGGAGCCACGGTGATCGAGTCACCGGTGTGCACGCCCATCGGGTCAAAGTTTTCGATCGAGCAGACGATGATGCAGTTGTCCTTTTTGTCGCGGACAACTTCCATTTCATATTCTTTCCAGCCGATCAGAGATTCGTCGATCAGCAGCTCTTTGGTCGGAGACAGATCCAGACCGCGGGCGCAGATTTCTTCGAATTCTTCACGGTTGTAAGCGATACCGCCACCAGTGCCGCCCATGGTGAAGGACGGACGGATGATGCACGGGAAGCCCAGCTTCTCGAGAACCGCGTTGGCCTCTTCCATGCTGTGTGCGATGCCGGAGCGCGGGCATTCCAGACCGATGGCCTTCATGGCCTTGTCGAAACGCGAACGGTCTTCGGCTTTGTCGATGGTGTCGGCGTTGGCACCGATCATTTCCACGCCGAACTTCTCCAGAACGCCTTCGCGCTCCAGGTCCAGGGCGCAGTTCAGGGCAGTCTGGCCACCCATGGTCGGCAGCAGTGCGTCCGGACGCTCTTTCTCGATGATCTTGGCAACGGTCTGCCACTTGATCGGCTCGATGTAGGTCGCGTCGGCCATGGCCGGGTCGGTCATGATGGTGGCCGGGTTGGAGTTCACCAGGATGACGCGATAGCCCTCTTCGCGCAGGGCTTTACAGGCCTGGGCGCCGGAGTAGTCGAATTCGCAGGCCTGGCCGATCACGATCGGGCCAGCGCCGAGAATCAGGATGCTTTTAATGTCTGTACGTTTTGGCATGGGTTTGTCACTCAAATCCGCAGGTCAGTCGGCAAGCCGTCTTGTTCAATCTTTGAAGACTTGAGGGGGCCACCGGTGTCGGGACCGCCCTCAAGCCTGCTACATCAGGGCGAGCGATCAGCGTCGCTTGGCCATCTCGTTGATGAAGCGATCGAACAGTGGCGCTACGTCGTTCGGGCCAGGGCTGGCTTCAGGGTGACCCTGGAAGCTGAAGGCGCTCTTGTCGGTACGCTCGATCCCTTGCAGGGTGCCGTCGAACAGCGATTTGTGGATCGCGCGAACGTTGGCAGGCAGGGTCGCTTCGTCTACCGCAAAACCGTGGTTCTGGCTGGTGATCATCACGACACCGGTGTCCAGATCCTGGACCGGGTGGTTGGCACCGTGGTGGCCGTGGCCCATTTTCAGGGTCTTGGCGCCGGAAGCCAGGGCCAGCAGTTGGTGACCGAGGCAGATACCGAAGACCGGAATTTCGGTTTCCAGCACATCCTTGATCGCCTGGATCGCGTAGTCGCAAGGCTCCGGATCGCCAGGGCCGTTGGACAGGAACACGCCATCCGGATTCATTGCCAGCACGTCGGCAGCAGGCGTTTGCGCAGGAACCACGGTGACGCGGCAACCGCGCTCGACCAGCATGCGCAGGATGTTCACCTTGACGCCATAGTCGTAGGCCACGACGTGGTACGGCAGATCGGCGGCTTCGATGGTCGCGTGACTGTCGGTCTTCAGGTCCCAGACAGTGGAACGCCACTCGTAGGTGTCCTTGGTGCTGACGACCTTCGCCAGGTCCATGCCCTTCAGGCCAGGGAAACCCCGGGCTGCGGCGATGGCGGCTTCTTCGGAAATGTTGTCACCGGCCATGATGCAGCCGTTCTGCGCGCCTTTTTCACGCAGGATGCGCGTCAGGCGGCGGGTGTCGATACCGGCGATGGCTACAACGTTGTTGGCCTTGAGGTAATCGGACAGGGACATCGTGTTACGCCAGTTGCTCGCAACCAGTGGCAGGTCACGGATGACCAGGCCTGCGGACCATACGCGGTTGGACTCGGCGTCTTCCGGCGTGGTGCCGGTGTTGCCGATGTGCGGGTAAGTCAGGGTAACGATCTGTTGGGCGTAGGAAGGATCGGTAAGGATTTCCTGATAGCCGGTCATTGCGGTGTTGAAAACGACCTCACCAACGGTCTGACCGTCGGCTCCAATGGCTTCGCCGCGAAAAATGCTGCCATCAGCAAGGGCGAGTATGGCTGGCTTAGTCAAGAAGACCTCCCGTAAATAAAGCCTGAAAGGGCGATCGCAGGTTGTAAAAAAGCGGAGTGACGTATGGACACGTCACCCCGCTTCTTCACTGAATTATTCTGCGCGCTTTTAGTGGACACACTAAAGCTGTAGCTTACAGAAAAAGGCTTTTTTGGTCTACCGCCAATGAGCCCGAAAGGCCAGAGAATGCGACAGGTCGTCGCTTGGCGGTGTAAAACCGGGTTCAAACATTGTGCATGAACCCGGTTTCAAGTGCGCTTCAGCGCAGATCGAGCACGTCTTGCATGTCGTACAGGCCAGGCTCGCGACCATCCAGCCACAGCGCGGCACGTACCGCACCCTTGGCGAATGTCATGCGGCTGGAGGCCTTGTGAGTGATCTCGACACGCTCACCTTCAGCGGCGAACAGCACCGTGTGATCACCGACGATGTCACCAGCACGTACAGTGGCAAAACCGATGGTTTCGCGATCACGCGCACCGGTCTGACCTTCGCGACCGTAGACCGCCACCTTCTTCAGATCGCGACCCAGGGCATCGGCAACCACTTCACCCATACGCACCGCGGTACCCGACGGCGCATCGACTTTATGCCGATGGTGAGCTTCGGTGATTTCGATATCGACATCGTCACCCAGCACACGGGCTGCGGTATCGAGCAGCTTCAGGCACAGGTTCACACCGACGCTGAAGTTGGCCGCGAAGACGATCGGGATATCCTTGCCCGCCTCCGCCAGCAATTGCTTCTCTTCAACGGTGAAACCCGTAGTGCCGATGATCATCGCCTTGCCATGCTTGCGGCAGAAGGCCAGATTCTTCAGGGTCACGGTCGGGTGAGTGAAGTCGATCAGCACGTCGAACTCGTCAACGACACGATCCAGATCACCGGACAACGGCACACCGATACGACCCAGCGCAGCCAGTTCACCGGCATCCGCACCGACCAGCGTGCTGTCGGGACGATCCACCGCCGCCGTCAGACCCGCGCCCGGCGCCTGATGCACCGCTTCAATCAAAGTCTTGCCCATGCGCCCGGCGGCGCCCATCACAGCAATACGTCGCATGCCTGCCTCCTTACAAGTCGCCGAAGAAGCGCTTCACGCCTTCGAACCAGCCAGTGGTTTTCGGTGAGTGGCTATTGTCGTCTGCCAGCGAATTGCGGAACTCTTCCAGCATTTCGCGCTGACGACGGCTCAGGTTGACCGGAGTCTCGACCGCGACACGGCACATCAAGTCACCGGCACCGCCGCCACGCACAGGCGCAACGCCCTTGCCACGCACACGGAACTGCTTGCCGGTCTGAGTCCCCTCAGGAATCTTCAGCTTGACCCGACCATCGAGGGTCGGAATCTCCAGCTCGCCGCCCAGCGCCGCATCCACGAAGCTGATTGGCACTTCGCAGAACAGATGCTTGCCGTCACGCTGGAAGATGGAGTGTTCACGCACATTGATCACAACGTACAGGTCGCCAGTCGGACCACCCTGAGCACCCGCCTCACCCTCGCCGGACAGGCGAATGCGGTCACCGGTATCGACGCCCGCCGGCACTTTAACCGACAGCGTCTTGTACTCTTCGACACGACCTTCGCCGTGGCACGAATCGCATGGATCGGAAATGATCTTGCCTTGGCCATGGCATCGCGGGCAGGTCTGCTGCACCGAGAAGAAGCCTTGCTGCATGCGGACCTGGCCGATACCGCCGCAAGTCGGGCAAGTGACCGGCGAGGAACCTTTCTTGGCACCGGAACCGTCACACGGCTTGCAGTTGACCAGTGTCGGAACGCGGATATTCACGGTCGTGCCGCGCACCGCCTCTTCCAGATCCAGCTCCAGGGTGTAGCGCAGATCACTGCCGCGCTGAGCACCGCCACGGGAACCACCGCGACCGCCACCGAAGAAATCACTGAAGACATCGCCAAAGATGTCGGAGAAGTTCTGACCACCGAAACCGGCACCGCCGCCACCCATGCTCGGGTCGACGCCAGCGTGACCGTACTGGTCGTAGGCCGCACGCTTGCTGGAATCGGACAGCACTTCGTAGGCCTCGTTGGCCTCCTTGAATTTCTCTTCCGACGCCTTGTCATCGGGATTACGGTCCGGGTGGTGCTTCATCGCCAGGCGACGGTAGGCCTTCTTCAGGTCCGCTTCGCTAGTGCCTCGCTCAACACCCAATACTTCGTAATAGTCACGCTTTGCCATATGTCTTCTGCACTCTTGAGGACGTTCGGCAAACCTCTCCTGAGCTTCGCCAAACTCGTTGAGCCCCAATACAGGCCCGGACCCAACTCACGTCGATTCAACGATCCTGGTCTTTTGGTTCATTGCGGTACTTTCGGCTCGAAAAGCAGGAGCATTTCCGGCCATACCACCAGCACCCGAACGTCGTCGCATGCTGTAAAAATTCGTGTACTCCAGACACGCCAACGCGGGAGCAGGCTCCCGCGCGGCGACATCCTACCAGTCACTGCCCAAAGGCAGTCAACCGGCCGACCAACAACTTACTTGTGGTCTTTGACTTCTTCGAACTCTGCATCGACAACGTCGTCAGCCTTTTCAGCCGACTCGCCCTGCTGCGCAGCGCCTTCAGCCGGTTGAGCCTGTTCGGCGTACATCTTCTGAGCCACTGGCGCGGAGACCTTGGACAGCTCTTCGACCTTGGCTTCGATAGCAGCCTTGTCGTCGCCTTTTACGGCAGCTTCCAGGGCAACCACGGCAGCTTCGATTGCGGTCTTCTCTTCAGCGCTTACCTTGTCGCCAGCGTCAGCGATCATTTTGCGAGTCGAGTGAACCAGTGCATCACCCTGGTTACGGGCAGCGGCCAGTTCTTCGAACTTGCGGTCTTCCTCGGCATTGGCCTCGGCGTCACGCACCATGCGCTCGATCTCTTCGTCGGACAGACCGGAGTTGGCCTTGATCACGATCGACTGAGTCTTGCCAGTGGCCTTGTCCTTGGCACCTACGTGCAGAATGCCGTTGGCGTCGATGTCGAAGGTCACTTCGATTTGTGGCACGCCACGTGGTGCTGGTGGAATCTCGGCCAGGTCGAACTTGCCCAGGGACTTGTTCTGAGCCGCTTGCTTACGCTCACCTTGCAGCACGTGAATGGTCACGGCGCCCTGGTTGTCGTCGGCAGTCGAGAACACTTGCGATTTCTTGGTAGGAATCGTGGTGTTTTTCTCGATCAGCGCGGTCATCACGCCACCCATGGTTTCGATACCCAGGGTCAGCGGGCTGACGTCCAGCAGCAGAACGTCTTTAACGTCGCCAGCCAGAACGGCGCCCTGGATCGCAGCACCCATGGCAACAGCTTCGTCCGGGTTCACGTCCTTGCGAGCTTCTTTACCGAAGAATTCGGTCACCAGCTTCTGAACCAGTGGCATACGGGTCTGACCGCCTACCAGGATCACGTCGTTGATCGAACCAACGTCGATACCGGAGTCTTTCAGAGCGATGCGGCAAGGCTCGATGGTGCGTTGAACCAGGTCTTCCACCAGCGCTTCCAGTTTGGCGCGGGAGATCTTCACGTTCAGGTGCTTAGGACCGGTGGCGTCTGCAGTGATGTACGGCAGGTTCACGTCGGTCGACTGAGCGGAAGACAGCTCGATCTTGGCTTTTTCAGCAGCTTCTTTCAGACGCTGCATCGCCAGCGGATCACCTTTGAGGTTCATGCCGCTTTCTTTCTTGAATTCGTCGACGAGGTAGTCGATCAGACGAATGTCAAAGTCTTCACCACCCAGGAAGGTGTCGCCGTTGGTGGCCAACACTTCGAACTGGTGCTCACCGTCGACTTCAGCGATTTCGATCACGGAAACGTCGAAGGTACCGCCACCCAGGTCATAAACGATGACAGTGTGGTCGCCCTTGGCTTTGTCCATACCGTAAGCCAGAGCGGCTGCAGTTGGTTCGTTGATGATACGTTTTACGTCCAGACCAGCAATACGGCCGGCGTCTTTGGTGGCCTGACGCTGGCTGTCGTTGAAGTAGGCCGGAACGGTGATCACCGCTTCGGTCACTGGCTCGCCGAGATAGTCTTCGGCGGTCTTCTTCATTTTCTTCAGAATTTCAGCCGAGATTTGTGGCGGAGCCATTTTCTGGCCGTTCACTTCAACCCAGGCGTCGTTGTTGTCAGCCTTGACGATCTTGTAAGGGACCATCTGGATGTCTTTCTGTACGACTTCTTCTTCGAAGCGACGACCGATCAGACGCTTCACCGCGTACAGGGTGTTGTGCGGATTGGTCACTGCCTGACGCTTGGCCGACTGGCCAACCAGGATTTCGCCGTCGTTGGCATAAGCGATGATCGATGGCGTGGTACGCGCGCCTTCGGCGTTTTCAATAACTTTGGCCTTGCCGTTTTCCAGCACGGAGACGCAGGAGTTGGTAGTCCCCAGGTCGATACCGATAATTTTGCCCATGTTCACTCTCCCGAAACTTTGGATTTGGTTGCCGCAGCGGTGGTTGCCAACTGCGGTAGCACTTAAACGCTTGACTTCTAAATGGGGGCCTTTCGGCTAGTTTCAAGCCTGCTCGTCAATAGAAGGCGAAACTGGTGCCGGAGCCTTGCTGACCACGACCATCGCCGGGCGCAGCAGGCGACCGTTGAGCTGGTAGCCCTTCTGGAACACCTTGAGCACGCTGTTTGGCTCCAGGTCTGCGCTTTCCTGCATGGCCATTGCCTGATGCAGAACGGCATTGAACGGTTCGCCATGCGGATCGATCGCTTCCAACTGATAACGCTTCAGGGTGTCCTGGAACATTTTCAGGGTCAGTTCGATACCTTCGCGCATCGGACGGATGCTTTCGTCATCCGGACTGGACAATTCCAGGCCGCGCTCCAGGCTGTCGATGATTGGCAGCAGATCGCCGGCGAATTTTTCCAGGGCGAATTTGTGAGCTTTTTCCACATCCTGCTCGGCGCGACGGCGGACGTTCTGCAGATCGGCGGCTACACGCAAAGCCTGATCCTGAGCGCCTGCCAGCTGCTCTTCGAGCACTTGTACACGAGCCGCCAGATCTTCACCCGAAGCCTCGGGCGCCTGATTGGCGTCTGGGTTTTGCGTATCCACTGTCTGTTCGTCAGCCATAAAATTCTCCTTTCAATATCGTCTGCGAGCCTGACTCGCACTTCTGCCCAGCTATATGGGGCTGCAAAATTCAGCTTCAAGGGGCCCCAAGCATTAACCCTACAAAAAACAGCTCCATTGTCATTCCATTGCGCGCTAAGAATTTCATCGGCTCAAGCGAATCGAGCTAACGAGGGGCATTGTCAGCCCAAAACAAAACACTGTATAAATAACCAGACCTAAAGCCTGGGAGCGGCCTTCATGCTGGTGCACCTGTCCGTACACAACTACGCCATCGTTGAACATCTCGACCTCGAACTCGATCGCGGAATGAGTGTGATCACCGGGGAAACCGGCGCCGGCAAGTCGATCATGCTCGACGCCCTGGGCCTGACCCTCGGCGATCGAGCCGATAGCGGCGTGGTACGCCCCGGCGCGGACAAGGCCGATATCCTGGCAACCTTCGACCTGGCCGACATTCCGGAAGCCGGCGTCTGGCTGGCCGAGCGCGATCTCGAGAACGATGGCCCGTGCATCCTGCGCCGGGTCATCACCGCCGAAGGTCGCTCACGTGGCTATATCAATGGCACGCCTTGCCCTTTGGGTGACCTGAAAGCGTTGGGCGAACTGCTGATCGACATCCACAGCCAGCACGAACACCAATCCCTGCTCAAGACCGACACCCACCGCCGCCTGCTCGACGAATACGCTGGCGCGACGGACCTTGCCCGCCAGGTACAACTGGCCGCACAGCGCTGGCGCCAGACTCGCCAGGAACTGGAGCGCCTTTCCAACTCGGGCGATGAGCAGCGCGCGCGCCATCAACTGCTGAGCTATCAGCTTGAAGAGCTGGAAAACCTCGGCCTTGGCGACAACGAACTGGAGCAGCTGGAGCAGGAACACAAGAACCTGACCAATGCCGAAACCCTGCTGGGCATCTGCCGGCAAGTGGTCGAGCAGTGCAGTGAAAGTGATTCCGGCAATGTGCTGAATGCCCTCACCGCCAGCCTTAACCGCCTCTCAAGCGTCAATAGCTCCATTGGCGCGCTTGGCGAGGCCAGCAGCCTGCTGACCAGCGCGCAAATCCAGGTCGAAGAAGCCGTGGGCGAACTGAACCGCTTCCTCGACAACTTCGATGCCGACCCATCGCGTCTTCAATATCTCGAAGAACGCCTGGACGCTATCTATACCCTGGCGCGCAAGCACCGCATCCAGCCAACCGAAGTTGGCGAATTGCAGCAAAAGCTGCTGGAAGAAATCGAAACCCTGAATGCCAATGACGAATCCATCGAGCGACTGAGCGACGAACTGTCGTCCTACGCTCGTCATTATCAGGAGAAGGCACGGGAGCTAAGTGATCTGCGCCACCAGGCATCCGGCAGCCTGGCCAGCGCCGTGGAACAGGAAATCCAGCGTCTGGGCATGCCGGGTGGTCGCTTCACCATCGAACTGCGCCCTAACAGCAGCGATGAACTACTGCCAAACGGCCTGGAACAAGTGGAACTGTTGGTCAGCGCCAACCCGGGCCAGCCTTTGAAAGCGCTGGCGAAAGTTGCATCGGGCGGTGAGCTGTCGCGAATCAGCCTGGCCATTCAGGTCATCACCGCGCAAACCTCTCGCGTACCAACGCTGGTGTTCGACGAAGTGGACGTGGGCATCGGCGGCCCGACAGCCGAAATTGTCGGCCAGTTGCTGCGTCGACTTGGGGAGAGAGGGCAGGTTCTGACGGTGACTCACTTGCCGCAGGTTGCAGCCCAGGGTCATCAGCACCTGTTTGTGCACAAAGTACGAGGCGAAGATGCGACACGCACCGCCGTCTCGAAGCTGAACAAGAACGATCGGGTCGAAGAGGTGGCTCGCATGCTGGGCGGCATCGACCTCACCAAGGAATCCTTGGCTCACGCCAGGAAAATGGTGGTCGCGGCGAAAGCCTGAGACCGACAGAAAGCACGAAGGCGACCCTGGGGTCGCCTTCGTTCGTTTCGCGAACCTTGAATTCGCGCGACATGCTTACTTTTTCTTGCGTACGTACAGCACCAGATTGTGATCAACCATCTCGAAGCCATACTTCTCGACGATCGCTTTCTGCAGGTTTTCGATTTCCTGGTCAAAAAACTCGATCACTTCACTGGTCTCGACGTTGACCATATGATCGTGATGCTTGCCGTCGTCCAGTTCGAAGACCGCGTGGCCTCCGTCGAAGTTGTGCCGCACCACAAGGCCAGCTGCCTCGAACTGGGTCAGTACACGGTAAACCGTGGCCAGACCGACGTCCTCGCCAGCCTCCATCAGTGCCTTGTAGACATCTTCAGCACTCATGTGGCGCTGCTCGGCGGAATCGAGCATTTGCAGAATTTTGACCCGTGGCAGGGTCACTTTGAGGCCGGCTTTGCGTAGTTCGCTATTTTCAACCATGGTCAGCTTTCTCGCGATGCTGCTTCGCAGCTTCTCTTAATGCGGGTATGATCGGCGTTTACGTTGTCCCAGCCAAGATAGTGGAAGTCGCCCACCGATGCAAAACACCAAGCTCTTGCTAACCAGTTTCACCTTTGTGGGACTGCTCGCACTCGCCGGTTGTTCATTCCCCGGGGTTTACAAAATCGACATCCAGCAGGGCAATGTCGTCACGCAGGACATGATAGACCAGTTACGCCCGGGAATGACCCGTAAGCAAGTAAGGTTTATCATGGGCAACCCTCTGCTGACCGACACGTTCCATGCCGATCGCTGGGATTATCTGTACAGCCTGCAACCGGGTGGCGGTGAACGCCAACAGGAACGCATTAGCGTTATCTTCAACCCAAATGATCAACTTGTCAGCCTGTCTGGCGACTTCATGCCTGGCGTGAGTCGCGACGAGGCAATTCTCGGCAAGGACAGTGGCACGACCGTTAACGCACCAGCGGAAAACGTCGAGAAGCCAAAACCGGAAAAACCGGCCAAGCCTGGCTCGTTGCTCGATCAGATCCAGAAGGAAGTAGACGGCGTGGAAACTGTTCCCGTCCCGACTCCGGAACCACTGGAAACTTCGCCGCAATAATTTGCGACGCAATAAAAAACCCGGCATGTCCGGGTTTTTTATTGCCTATCGGGTAGCGATCTACTGATTCCGACCCTTGGCCTCGGCTGCCTTGGCCGCGCGCAGCCGACGAACTTCCTTGGGATCAGCCAGCAATGGCCGATAGATCTCGATGCGATCTCCATCCTGAACCGGACGACTCGCCGGGTCGGCGACTACCTTGCCGAAAATCCCCACCGGACACCCCGCCAGATCCAGCTCTGGAAAAGTCTGCCCGATGCCGGACTTCAGCAACGCATCCCGAACACTCGTCCCAGCCGGAACCGCCACCGACAGCAGCACCTGTCGATCAATGGCGGCATACACCACCTCGACCTCAACCATACGTTTGCTTGGCCCGCTGGCAGAACGCATCCACCAGTGTATTGGCCGCCTGGTTGAACAGCGGCCCAAGGGTCGCGCGAATAATCGGCCCGGCATAATCGAACGACAGATCCAGACTGATCTTGCAGGCCTTTTCGCCCAAAGGCTTGAACACCCAAACACCGTGCAGCTGAGTGAACGGCCCCTCTTCCAGATTCATCTCAATCGATTGACCGGGCACCAGGGTATTACGCGTCACGAAATGCTGGCTGAGTCCGCCTTTGGCCACGCCAACGCTCGCGCGCATGAATTCGGGCGTGCTCTCCAGCACCTGCGAGGATGAGCACCAGGGCAGGAACTCCGGGTACCGCGCCACGTCGTTGACCAGGTCATACAGGGCTTGCGCCGGGTACGGCAGCAAGGCCGAACGAGAAATGTGTGTCGTCATGTCAGCGTCACTTCCACAGCTGGGCGGCAAACACTACGAGAATGCCGATGGGCGCCACATAGCGCATCAAGAACATGGACAGGGCGTACAACGCCGGGTTGCGGATCGACAATTCGTCGCTCACCGCTTCCCGACCCATTACCCAGCCCGCAAACACCACGAAACATAAACCACCGAGTGGCAACATGATCCGTGAGGTGAAAAAGTCGATCACGCCGAAGAAATCCAGTCCGCCCGCCACACCCCATTGGTAGAGGTGGAACAAACCGTCTTCGTTCACGAAAAACCTGGCCTGCTTCCAGATATTGAAGGAAAACACCGTACCCAGCCCCACGAACCAGCAGATGAATGCCAGCCAGAAGGTCACCCAGGCGCGGCGAACGCGGGTTCGCTCAACCAGGTAAGCCACCATCGGCTCCAGCAGCGAAATCGCCGAACTCCAGGCCGCAATCGCCACCAGTACAAAGAACACTACGCCCATCACCTGGCCGAACGCCACATTACCGAAGGCGAACGGCAAGCTGACAAACATCAGCCCCGGGCCTTCACTGGGATCCAGGCCGGCGGCGAACACTATCGGAAACAATGACAGGCCAGCTACCAGAGAAACGAACGTATCCAGCAAAGCCACGCCAACGACGGTGCCGGAAAGCGAGGAGTTCTTCGGCATGTAAGCGCCGTAGATCATGATCGAGCCAACGCCCACGCTCAGCGAGAAGAAGGCGTGCCCCATTGCAGGCAACAAACCACCAAGCACTTTCTCCGGATGGAAGTCGAACATGAAATGCACGCCCTCCATGAAATGCCCCGTGGTCATGCTGTAACCCAGAAGCACCAGAATCATCACAAACAGCAGAGGCATCATGATGCGCAAGCTGCGCTCAAGCCCCGCGACAACACCCTTGGCGATCACGACTGCCGACAGCAACATGAATATCGTGTGCCACAGTATCAGGCGCCACGGATCGGCGATGACATTGCCAAAGTAGGCGCCCACCTGGCTGGGTGTAGCCCCCTGAAAATCGCCGCGGCCCATGTCGATGATGTAATCCAGCGACCAACCACCGACCACACTATAGAAAGACAGAATCAGCAGCGCCGTGATCATCCCGCCAAAGGCGCCCCACGACCACTTGCCCGAATGCCCCGCTTCCCTGGCCAAGGTTTTCAAGGCATTGGCTGGACTCTGCCGGGCTCGTCGGCCGATCAGGGTTTCGGCCAGCATGACCGGAATGCCGATCAGCGCGATGCAGATCAGGAACATCAACACGAAGGCGCCGCCGCCGTAGACGCCGACCATGTACGGGAATTTCCAGATACTTCCCAGCCCAACGGCCGAACCGGTCGCGGCGAGTATGAAAACCCAGCGGCTGGCCCAACTGCCGTGGACAGAAACTTTGTCTGTCGACATTGCTACTACGACCAAGCATTCAAAAACGTGCGCGTATTGTCCGGGATTCGATCAACCTGCTCAAGCACACAGCATCACCGTAGCCGACTCGCTTGCAACTCCCTATAATGCCGCCCCTATGGCTAAACAGAAGAAACACCCCACAGGGACAATCGCGCAAAACAAAAAGGCGCGACACGATTACTTCATCGAACACAAGTTCGAGGCTGGTCTGGTCCTGGCCGGTTGGGAAGTAAAGAGTTTGCGGGCGAGCAAGCTGCAACTGGTCGACAGTTACGTGCTGCTAAAGGATGGCGAGGCCTGGCTGCTCGGCAGTCACATCACGCCATTGACGACCGCCAGCACCCACGTCATCGCTGATCCGACCCGCACGCGCAAGCTGCTGCTCAACCGGCGCGAGCTGGATAAGCTGACCGCTTCCGTGCAGCAGAAGGGTTACGCCTGCGTGTGCCTGTCCTGGTACTGGAGCAAGCACATGGTCAAGTGCGAAATCGCTCTGGGCAAGGGCAAGAAGGAATACGACAAGCGCGATACCGAGCGCGAGCGCGACGCCGGGCGTGAGTTGCAGCGCGCCGTGCGGAACAAGGGCAAGGAAGATTAATCTTTCCCCTTGATTCCCCATTCGCGGGCAAGCCTCGCTCCTACAGGTTCAACGTAATCCTGTAGGAGCGAGGCTCGCCCGCGAAGAAATCAATACAAATCCCTCTGGCTACATCCCCTTGCGCCGCTCCGCCCGAGCCACGCGCTGCACTTCCTGACGCACCTCTTCCAGCACTTCCTGCACATACAAAATGTGCCGGCTGGACACTTCCCGCGCCTGTTCCGCCCGACCTTCAACGATCGCCAGATACAACTCACGATGCTGGGTGATCAGCATGTCGCGAGTCTCTGTACGCTGCTTGTACATGCCACCAATGTTGGTCACCACATTGCGCTTGAGCAGATCGAACAAACCCCGAATGGTATGCAGCAGCACCGCGTTGTGACTGGCTTCGGCAATCGCCAGATGAAACCTCGCGTCCGCCGCCCCCTCTTCCGCCCGACTGACTTCATCGTGACGCGAGTAGCAGTCCTGCAGCTCGTTGAACGCCGCGGTCAGCCGATCGCGATCGACATCCGTGGCGCGCATCGCCGCGTAATAGGCGCATGACGCCTCCAGCGTGTGACGGAACTCCAAGAGATCGCGTTGAGCCTCGGGATTGCTTTCCAGCAATAACAGCAACGGATCGCTGAACGTTGTGCCCAGGGATTCCACCACATAATTCCCGCCACCCTGGCGACTGACCAACAACCCCTTGGCCACGAGTTTCTGAATGGCTTCGCGCAATGAAGGTCGCGACACGCCGAACTGCTCGGCCAAGGCGCGCTCGGCAGGCAGGCGCTCACCCGCCTTCAGCGTACCCTCAAGGATCATGCCCTCCAGCTGCTCGACAATATCGTCAGACAAACGGCGCTGACGAATCTGATCAAAGCCCATAACTCGATTTCTCCACCATCCGACGACACGCCGGGGCTCTATTCTGGCCTATCCCCAAGGCATCGGCACCTGTCAGTTGGCATTTAGCCACCCGGATCAGACGACCTGAACAATCAGGTATTCGACAAAAGTTTTAGGGCGGCAAATTGACACACCGCCTACAAGGCTTTTACCCTAGCCAACAGCGATTGTAAATTGGTATTACCAATTATCCAAGCACGCTAAGCAGTGCCTGACCAACAACAATTAGGGGCCACCCCATATGCAAACCTGGCAACAGCTCTACAGCCCGCTCGGCAGCCTTGGCTTATCCGCGCTCGCAGCCGTCATTCCCATCGTATTTTTCTTCCTGGCCCTGGCCGTGTTCCGACTCAAAGGACACGTCGCGGGCAGCATCACCCTGGCGTTGTCGATCCTGGTCGCGATCTTTGCGTTCCAGATGCCGGTGGACATGGCCTTCGCCGCCGCCGGATACGGTTTCGCCTACGGCCTTTGGCCGATCGCCTGGATCATCGTGGCAGCGGTTTTCCTCTACAAACTGACGGTCAAGAGCGGCCAGTTCGAAGTGATCCGCAGCTCGGTGCTGTCGATTACCGATGACCAGCGCCTGCAAGTGCTGCTGATCGGCTTCTGCTTCGGTGCGTTCCTGGAAGGTGCCGCCGGCTTCGGTGCGCCAGTGGCGATTACCGCCGCGCTGCTGGTCGGCCTGGGCTTCAACCCGCTGTACGCCGCCGGCCTGTGCCTGATTGCGAACACCGCTCCGGTCGCGTTCGGCGCTCTGGGGATCCCGATCATCGTCGCAGGTCAGGTAACCGGCATCGACGCGTTCAAGATCGGCGCCATGACCGGCCGCCAGTTGCCGCTGCTGTCGCTGTTCGTACCGTTCTGGCTGGTGTTCATGATGGACGGCCTGCGTGGCGTGCGTGAAACATGGCCGGCAGCGCTGGTCGCTGGCCTGAGCTTCGCCATCACCCAATACTTCACCTCGAACTTCATCGGACCGGAACTGCCGGACATCACCTCGGCCCTGGCCAGCCTGATCTCCCTGACCTTGTTCCTGAAAGTCTGGCAACCGAAACGTGCAGCCGGCCAGCACATCGTCGGTGCCGTCTCGGCTTCCGTGGTCAGCGAAAGCGCCGGTGGTTTCGGTCAGAAACGCACCACCGCGGCTTCGCCTTACACCCTGGGCGAAATCGTCAAGGCCTGGTCGCCGTTCCTGATCCTCACCGTGCTCGTCACTATCTGGACCCTGAAACCGTTCAAGGCGATGTTCGCCGCCGGCGGCTCGATGTACAGCTGGGTATTCAACTTCGCCATTCCGCACCTTGATCAACTGGTGATCAAGACTGCACCGATCGTAGCCGCGCCGACCGCCATTCCGGCGGTGTTCAAGCTCGACCCGATCTCGGCCACCGGTACGGCGATTTTCTTCTCCGCATTGATTTCGATGCTGGTTCTGAAAATCAACGTCAAAACTGGTCTGACCACTTTTAAAGAAACCATCTACGAACTGCGCTGGCCGATTCTGTCGATCGGCATGGTGTTGGCCTTCGCCTTCGTCACCAACTACTCGGGCATGTCTTCGACCATGGCCCTGGTACTGGCCGGCACTGGCGCAGCTTTCCCGTTCTTCTCGCCGTTCCTCGGCTGGCTGGGCGTATTCCTGACCGGTTCCGATACCTCGTCGAACGCGCTGTTCAGTTCGCTGCAAGCCACCACCGCACACCAGATCGGCGTCAACGACACCTTGCTGGTGGCGGCAAACACCAGCGGCGGCGTGACCGGCAAGATGATCTCCCCGCAATCGATCGCCGTGGCTTGCGCCGCGACCGGTCTGGTGGGCAAGGAATCGGATCTGTTCCGCTTCACCCTCAAGCACAGTCTGTTCTTCGCAACGATTGTGGGCTTGATCACCCTGGCACAGGCCTACTGGTTCACCGGCATGCTGGTGCACTGAGTCCTACAGCCAATCTGAAAAAAACCGACGCCGGACCACGACTCCGGCGTCAGCTATTCACAACCCGGTCTGTAAGGCTGCTGAAAGCGTGCATCTCTATATTCAGCAGCCTCAACGGACGGACAACCGGGACCACCCGGAGACACGCCTGATGAGCGAGCTTTTTTACAACGCGGTGCCGAATGTGACCCGCGTCGCCCCGCCACTGCCCGAGCCTCGGCAATACCCCAGCGAGAAACCGCAACGGGTGTACCTGTTCGGGACCTGCGTAGTGGATCTGTTCTACCCCGAAGCCGGCATGGACGCGATCCACCTGCTGGAGCGCGAAGGCATCCGTGTCGAATACCCGCAAGGGCAAAGCTGCTGCGGACAACCGGCCTACACCTCGGGTTACACCGATCAGGCGCGGACCGTGGCGCGCTCGCAACTGGCGCTGTTCGCCGGGGATTATCCGGTGGTGGTTCCGTCGGGTTCTTGCGCCGGCATGTTGCGCGAGCATTATGCCGACCTGTTCAAGGACGAGCCGGAGACGTTGAAGCAGGTTCAGGCCCTGGCGGCCAGAACTTATGAACTCGCCGAGTTTCTGCTGTTTGTCTGCAAGGTGCAGCTCAAGGACAGCGGCGAACCGGTAAAAGTGGCGCTGCACACCTCGTGCTCGGCACGCCGTGAAATGAACACCCACCTGCACGGTCGCGAGCTGTTGTCGCAACTGAGCAACGTGGAACGGGTCAACCATGACCACGAAAGCGAATGCTGTGGCTTCGGTGGGACTTTTAGCGTCCGTATGCCAGACATTTCCGGAGCGATGGTGGCCGACAAGACTCGATCGCTGAAGGAATCCGGCGCGCACAAGGTCCTGAGTGCCGACTGCGGCTGCCTGATGAACATCAACGGCTCGCTGGAGAAACAGAAGGAAGCATTGCGCGGCCAACACCTGGCCAGCTTCCTCTGGCAACGAACCGGAGGCGCGCAATGAACGCTTCCGCGATTATTCCTACGGTCGCCGTAGAAGAAGACTTCCGCACCCGCGCACATGGCGCGCTGGGTGATGCGCAATTGCGAAACAACTTTCGCAAGGCGATGGATTCACTGATGACCAAACGGGCAACCGCTTTTGGCGATGCCCATGAACGCGAACATCTACGCGCGCTGGGCAATGCGGTCCGCGCCCGAGCTTTATCCAAGCTGCCCGACCTGCTCGAGCAACTTGAACAGAACCTGACCCGCAACGGTGTGAAAGTGCACTGGGCGGAAACGGTGGACGAGGCCAATGGCATCGTCCTTTCGATCATCCGCGCTCACGAGGGGCGGCAAGTGATCAAGGGCAAATCGATGGTCAGCGAAGAGATGGAGATGAACCATGTCCTCGCTGAACAGGGCATTGAATGTCTGGAATCGGACATGGGCGAGTACATCGTCCAGCTCGACCACGAGAAGCCTTCACACATAATCATGCCGGCGATCCACAAGAATGCCGGTCAGGTCGCGTCCTTGTTCCACGACAAACTTGGCGTGGAATACACCAAGGACGTTGACCAGCTCATTCAGATCGGTCGCAGGGTCCTGCGGCAGAAATTCTTCGAAGCGGACATCGGCGTTTCCGGCGTCAACTTCGCCGTGGCCGAAACCGGCACCCTGCTGCTGGTGGAAAACGAAGGCAACGGCCGCATGACCACCACCGTGCCGCCGGTGCACATCGCCGTCACCGGCATCGAAAAAGTCGTGGAGAACCTGCGCGACGTGGTGCCGCTGCTGTCGCTGCTGACCCGTTCGGCCCTGGGCATTCCGATCACCACCTACGTCAACATGATTTCCGGCCCGCGCAAGGAGCACGAGTTCGACGGCCCGCAGGAAGTGCATCTGGTCCTCCTGGACAACGGTCGCAGCCAGGCTTTTGCCGACAGCGAACTACGCCAGAGCCTGAACTGCATCCGCTGCGGCGCCTGTATGAATCATTGCCCGGTCTATACCCGAATCGGCGGCCACGCCTATGGGGAGGTTTACCCCGGCCCTATCGGAAAAATCATCACCCCGCACATGGTCGGCCTGGCGAAGGTTCCGGATCATCCGAGCGCTTCCTCGTTGTGTGGGGCCTGCGGTGAAGTGTGCCCGGTGAAAATCCCGATCCCTTCGCTGCTGCGGCGCTTGCGTGAAGAGAACGTCAAGGCACCGGAAAGTCCTCAAAAAGTAATGCGCGGCCAAGGCAGCAAATACTCGCGCAAAGAGCGGTTCATCTGGAACGCCTGGGCTCGCCTCAACAGTTCGCCGACCCTGTATCGCCTGTTCGCGCTCGCTGCCACGCGCCTGCGCGCACTCACGCCGAGCAACGTCGGCCCGTGGACGCAAAACCACAGCGCACCAAAACCCGCCGCTCGTTCACTGCACGACATGGCTCGCGAGCATCTGGCCAAACAGGGAGATCGTTGATGAGCGCCAAGCAAAATATCCTCGGCAAATTGCGTAAAAGTCTGACAGGCACCACGCCGGTGCCTGACAACTTCGATGTTGATCTGGTGACCGCGCCTTACACCTACGCGCCGGATCAACGCATCCCGCAACTGCGCAAATTGATGGAAGCGGTGCACACGGAAATCCATCTGACGTCCCTTGAAACGTGGCCGGCGTTGCTGGGCAAACTGCTGCAGGAACGTCAGCTGCCAAGCCTGTTGATCGCACCGACGACAGCGCATGGTCAACAGATCTCACAGCATTGGGCGAACAATCCGACCCTGCCTACACTCAAGGCCTACAACCGCCCGATGGAAGAGTGGAAAGCCGAATTGTTCAATGACACCCCGGCGAGCCTGACTGGCACTCTGGGCGCGATTGCCGCCACCGGTAGCCTCATTATCTGGCCGACGCGGGAAGAACCGCGCCTGATGAGCCTGGCGCCGACGGTGCATTTCGCCCTGCTCAAGGCCAGCGAAATCCGCGATAACTTCTATCAGGTGCAGCAGGAATTCGAATGGCCCCAGGGCATGCCGACCAACGCGTTGCTGGTGTCCGGCCCGTCGAAGACCGCCGACATCGAACAAGTGTTGGCCTACGGCGCCCACGGCCCGAAAGATCTGGTGGTGTTGATTCTGGAGGACCAATGAGTCTACCGGCCGCTTTCCTGCGCGATGCGCAGCAACTGATTCCCCGGGAGCGTCGATTCGACGACCCGTTGTCGACCCTGGCCTTCGGCACCGACGCCAGCTTCTATCGCCTGATTCCGCAGTTAGTTGTGCGCGTCGAGTCCGAAGATGAAGTGGTGGCGCTGCTGAAACTGGCGCAGCGCGATCAGGTCCCGGTGACCTTCCGCGCCGCCGGCACCAGCCTGTCCGGCCAGGCCATCAGCGATTCGGTGCTGATCGTCCTTGGGGATAACTGGAACGGTCGCGAGATCCGCGGCCAGGGCACGCAAATCCGCCTGCAACCGGGCGTGATCGGCGCTCAGGCCAACGCCTGGCTCGCGCCGTTCGGACGCAAGATCGGTCCGGACCCGGCGTCGATCAACGCCTGCAAGATCGGCGGCATCGTCGCCAACAATGCCAGCGGCATGTGCTGCGGCACCGCGCAAAATACCTATCACACCCTGGCCGGCATCCGTCTGGTGCTGGCCGATGGCAGTCGCCTGGACACCGAAGACGCCGCCAGCGTCGCCGCGTTCCGACAAAGCCATGGCGAGCTGCTGGAGCGCCTGGCAACCCTGGGACGCGAGACCCGCGCCAACACCGATCTGGCCGCAAGAATCCGCCACAAGTACCGTCTGAAAAATACCACCGGCCTGTCACTCAACGCCCTGGTGGATTACGACGAGCCTGTGGATATCTTGAGCCACCTGCTGGTGGGATCCGAAGGCACCCTGGGCTTTATCAGCGCAGTGACCTACGACACGGTGATCGATCATCCGAACAAGGCCTCGGCGCTGATCGTCTTCCCGAACGTGGAGACCTGCTGCAACGCGGTCACGGTGCTGAAAAGCCAACCGGTCTCGGCCGTGGAACTGCTCGACCGCCGCAGCCTGCGCTCGGTGCAGAACAAACCTGGCATGCCCGCTTTCGTACAGCACCTGTCGAACAATGCCTGCGCCCTGCTCATCGAATCCCGCGCCGCATCATCCACTTTGCTGCAGGAACAACTGGCGCAGATCATGGCGTCCCTGGCGTCGTTTCCGGTGGAGAAGCAGGTCGACTTCACCGAAGACCCGCTGGAAAACGCCCGCCTCTGGGCGATCCGCAAGGACACCTTCCCCGCCGTCGGCGCGGTGCGCAAGACCGGCACCACGGTGATCATCGAGGACGTGACTTTTCCGGTGGAACAACTGGCCATCGGCGTGAATCGCCTGATCGAGTTGTTCGACAAACATCACTACGACGAAGCGATCCTTTTCGGACACGCCCTGGAAGGCAATCTGCACTTCGTCTTCACCCAAGGCTTCAACAGCCCGGAAGAAGTCGCACGCTACCAGGCGTTCATGGACGACGTGGCACAACTGGTCGCTGTGGAATTTGGCGGTTCGCTCAAGGCCGAACACGGCACCGGGCGCAACATGGCGCCCTTCGTCGAACTGGAATGGGGCAGCGATGCCTACCAGTTGATGTGGCAGCTCAAGCGCCTGCTCGACCCCAACGGCATTCTCAATCCGGATGTGGTGCTCAGCGAAGACCCGCAGATTCACCTCAAACATCTCAAGCCTTTGCCGGCGGCCGACGAGATTGTGGATAAGTGCATCGAGTGCGGCTTCTGCGAACCGGTCTGCCCGTCGAAAGGCCTGACCCTGAGCCCGCGTCAGCGCATCGTGATCTGGCGGGATATTCAGGCCAGGAAACGTGCCGGGATCGACACCCGCGAACTCGAAGCGGCTTACGAATACCAGGGCATCGACACCTGCGCCGCGACCGGGCTCTGTGCACAGCGCTGCCCGGTAGGCATCAATACCGGCGACCTGGTGAAAAAGCTGCGCGGCCAGCACGCCAGTCATAGGAAAGCGGCTAACTGGCTTGAAGGAAATTTCGCCACCGCCCTGCAAGGCGCACGCTTCACCCTTCATGTCGCCAACGGCGCGCGGATGCTGCTGGGAGCGCCACGACTCACCCGACTTTCTGCAACAGTGACTCGCCTGTCCAAAGGGCAAATCCCCCAATGGACCAACGCCATGCCGCAGCCGGAACGGGCGATCCGTTTCAGTCCTGCAGTGACAGACGAGCGTCCGCGAGTGGTGTACCTGGCTGCGTGCGTTTCACGGGCCATGGGACCGGCGGCTGGCGACAAGGAGCAAATGTCGCTGCACGACAAGACCCGCAGCCTGCTGGAAAAAGCCGGCTATCAGGTCGTGTTCCCGGAGAATCTGGACAGCCTGTGCTGCGGTCAGCCGTTCGCCTCCAAGGGCTACGCCCAGCAGGCCGAGCACAAGCGTCAGGAGCTGATCGGCGCCCTGCTTCATGCCAGTCGCGGCGGGCTCGACCCGATCTATTGCGATACCAGCCCCTGCACACTGCGACTGACTCAGGACCTGGGCGATGTGCGTCTCGATCTCTACGACCCGGTGCGTTTCATCCGCACCCATCTGATGGATCGGCTGGACTTCACGCCGCAGGACACGCCCATCGCGGTGCACGTCACCTGCAGCACCCAGCACCTGGGCGAGAGCCAGGCGCTGATAGACCTGGCGCGCAAGTGCAGCAACAACGTGGTCATCCCCGAAGGCATTCACTGCTGCGGGTTTGCCGGCGACAAAGGCTTCACCACACCGGAGCTCAACGCGCATTCGCTGCGAACCCTGAAAAACGCGGTGCAGTACTGCGAAGAAGGCATCTCCACCAGCCGCACCTGCGAAATCGGCCTCAGCCAGCATGGCGGGATCGACTACCACAGCCTGGTCTACCTCGTAGACCGCGTCACCCAACCCCGCACGCCCTGAAAACGCAAACCCTGTAGGAGCGAGCATGCTCGCGATGGTCGCCAACGATAACGCTGGCAGCCTGACACCCCGTGGTGCCCCGTCCTACATCGCGAGCATGCTCGCTCCTACAGGCCCCGCAATAATGCAAAAAAAAACCGAATTCCTACCGACAGCTATAGTCATTTAGCTAAGCCCGCGAAAGGGCTTATAACCGCCTCGGCCAGCGGCCCCGCATTACCGGCAGCACCGAGCCCTCATGCGCAAGGAGATACCCATGAAGCACTCTGCAATTGCTGGATTGTTTATCACTGCGGCACTGCTGGCATCACCCGCGTTTGCGGCCGACAAAGATCTGTGTGCGGCGAACATTCAACAGATAAGCGACTTCGTGGACAGCGCACCGTCCATTCCTGAAAGCTCCCTGAATAACGTCAAGGACGCACTGGCCAAATCCAAAGCCTCTCAGGCGGCCGGCAACGACAAGGATTGCGTGGAAATCACCTCCGGCATGATCACCAAGATGCAGATTCGCAACCCTACCCGGAACTGACATTCGTGCCAGGCCAACCTTCGGGTTGGCCTTCCGGGCGACATTGCCGTAGACTACGCAGGCTTGTTGCTCATTTGATTCACGAGCAATGAGTTCGGGGCCGTTTAGGATTCGACGCCGGTCGCGAAACTTTAGGTGCATGCCGAGTTGGTAACAGAACTCGTAAATCCACTGTTGCAACTACTTATAGTTGCCAATGACGAAAACTACGGCCGGGAATTCGCTATCGCTGCGTAAGCAGCCTTAGACCCCGAGCTTCTGGTACCTTCGGGTCCAGCAATCATCAGGGGATGTCTGTAAACCCGAAATGATTGTCATATAGAACAGAATCGCCGTGCAGTACGTTGTGGACGAAGCGGCTAAAACTTACACAACTCGCCCAAAGCACCCTGCCCGTCGGGTCGCTGAGGGTTAACTTAATAGACACGGCTACGCATGTAGTACCGACAGCGGAGTACTGGCGGACGGGGGTTCAAATCCCCCCGGCTCCACCAAATGATCAAAAAAAGACGTCCACGGACGTCTTTTTTTGTGCCTGACATCCAGTAAAGCCGGGGACTTTAGCGATTACCGAACCGCACGACTAATCATCGAGCGCTTACGACGCCCTCAATCATGGATCTGCGAAACCCACCAAATGATAGCGTCGCGCCACTGCAATTGAGCCGACAAAAATCAGGCATTCCGCCTTGTGCCAGATATGCTCTGCAAAGAGGAAACTGGTAGGATACGGCTCTTCGGAGGCAGGTCTATCATTCCTCAAATCCAACGCCATATGTGTGCAATCCGCCAATCTCGCTCCCCGGTTAGTACGTTAGCTCTGGATCTTATGCCTTGTAGCAGGGACCTCGGGATGGTTTTTCAATGTAAAACTCAGCCTTAAGGGCATGGAGAGAGGTCTTGAAGGAGATGGGAATCCCCAGTGCTACAGCCTCCGCAACCGTTGACCGGGAGCCATGCGAAACCCTCCTTCCCTTGAAAGCAAAAGAATCCGGGCCGGAGTTCATGACGAAGAAACTCGATTTTCCCCCTTTACCAAATTTGAGTACTCCCCTGGCCTTCGCAGACCTCTTTGCAGGATGTGGCGGTCTATCTCTTGGACTATCACTGGCGGGTTTGAAAGGCATCTTTGCTGTCGAACGCGACGCCATGGCTTTTTCAACTCTTTCTGCGAATTTACTTGAAGCAAGGAAAGTACCGGTTGGACAATTTTCCTGGCCATCCTGGCTAGAAAAGAAAGCTTGGCCTATCGATGAACTCCTGAAAGAGCATCCCCTGAAGCTTTCCAAACTCAAGGGTTCGGTACAGATTCTCGCGGGTGGCCCCCCTTGCCAAGGTTTTAGCTTCTCGGGAAAACGCCAAGAGTCCGACCCTCGTAACCAGTTGTTCGAGAAGTATGTAGAGATGGTCGAGATCTTGTGCCCTTCGGCCCTTGTTCTCGAGAATGTACCAGGCATGAAGGTTGCGCACGCCACGAAGACATGGAAGCAACTCGGTATTCTGGTTAAGCCTCAATCCTACTATGAAAAACTGGCGCAGAAACTCGATGAGATTGGTTATGACGTCCTCGGCCGCATCGTTGATTCATCACGTTTTGGGGTTCCCCAGAAACGATCCCGCTTGATAGTCATTGGGATTCGAAAGGATCTAGCCTGCCATCTAGAAGGTGGCGTTAGCAGAGCTTTCGAAATGCTCGAGGAGGCAAGACTCAGTCAGCTACAGGAGTTTGACCTTCAGGACGTGGTCACGGCTAAGGATGCCATTTCAGATCTGGAGACCGTTGGGGTTGATAAAAAGCCATGCACCGATCCCTTTTCGCCCCCTGGATTCTCTGAGATTGTTTATGCAGGGCCCCGGACAAAATTTCAAACGTTAATGCACAACGGATGCGATGAGGCAGTGGACAGTCTTCGCCTCGCAAGACATAGGCCAGAGGTAAAAGACAGATTCGCTCGAATCATCGCGGACCAGGAGTGTGCCAAGGGTGTTCACATGAATGCCGCGTTGCGCGAAAAATACGGTCTTAAGAAACACCGTATTTGTCCAATGCAAGCAACTGCACCAGCCCCGACCATAACAACGCTGCCCGACGATGTGCTCCACTACAGTGAACCCCGAATCCTCACGGTTCGCGAGTCGGCACGGCTGCAGACCTTTCCTGATTGGTTCCAATTCCGAGGCAAGTTCACGACCGGAGGAAGTCAACGAACCAAGGAGTGCCCTCGCTATACGCAGGTTGGCAATGCGGTTCCTCCTTATCTTGCACGAGCTATAGGCATAGCCATAGTGGCGACTGTGCAGGAAGCTGTTGGTCTAGCTGTTCAGCGGGAAGGCCTAAAGCAAAAAGAAAAAATGATTGCTATCGCTTGAACATAGAGGACAAGGAAATATGGATAGCTCCAAACAGGAAGGAGCGCGCTATCCCGCCGCGCTTGTCGATTGGGCAGGTCATCACTCCGGCGGAGTAAAGCGACTACTAGATAAGAATAGCGGCCAACCAAACAAGCGATTGTTACAAACGAACCTCCTGACCCGCCTTCGTAGCTGGGCCTACATGCTCGCGGATGCCAAGGCCGAGGTCCCTCGAGTAGTTCTGCTGGTTGGAGGACCGGGCAACGGGAAAACCGAAGCGATCGAGTCCACCATCCGATGGCTAGATGAGAGCCTCGGTTGTGATGAACGCCTGATCGAAGAGCTATCGAAGGCTTTTCATCCACCCGCTGGAATTGCCGTCCCACGACTAGTAAAGGTAGATGCTGGCAAGCTTGCGAGAAGGGACAGTGACCTAGATCTGGACATTGTTCAGGATGCCTCCGCTACAGCCGGGCACGAAGGAAAATCAGCTCCCGCCCTTCTAATCGAGGAGCTCGGCCGGGTACTTGAAGGATCTAGATCCCAAGCCTATTTGTGCTGCGTCAACCGCGGAGTACTTGACGATGCGTTGATCTATGCCCTAGAAAATGGACTCGAGCAAGCACGAATCCTTCTCGAAGCAATAACCAGAGCTGTCAGCCTGGTGTACAACGCGCCGTCGTGCTGGCCTCTGGAGGGTTTCCCATCGATAGCCGTTTGGCCGATGGACGCAGAGTCACTACTCGTAAAGCCAGACAGCGAGCCCACGTCACCTGGAGCAATTCTCCTCGGCCAAGCAACAGCGCCGGAATGCTGGCCTTCCGAGGGTACTTGTCCAGCGGGGGACGGATGTCCATTCTGCACCAGCCAAGCACTACTATCACGCGATGAACACCAGGCAGCCCTGCTACAAATCCTGCGCTGGTACGAGCTCGCCAGCGGCAAGCGGTGGAGCTTTCGAGACCTCTTCTCGCTTGTATCCTACTTGCTGGCCGGACACCACCCGGCTGACCACAGCCAAACCCGGCAACTGCAGCAATCCACTCCTTGCGAGTGGGCGGCTAACCTCATTGAACTCGACCAAAAAACAATGGGCGCCAAGAAGCCGAGCAGGCAGGCGCTCACCGCAATCTTCCACATCGTCGCGTCCAGCTACCAGCAAGCCCTCTTCCATCGCTGGGACAGGGATAGCGCAGCCTCGTTGAAGCAAGACCTCAAGGAGTTGGGCTTAGAGAAGCAATACGAACGTGAGGAAAACCGCACTCTAAATGGCCTTAACCATTTCCTTCAGGAACGCAAGGCTCCCTACCTCCCTGCAACGATCGCCCCCTTACTCGAAAGTCTCGTGGACTTTTTGGACCCTGCCCTGGCAAGTCCAGAAAACGAGGTCGCGGTAAGCAGTCGTAGCAAGATCATTTTAGGGGAGCTGGATATCAGGTTCAGCCGATCACTTGCTGGCGGCATTGAATTCATCCGCAAATACCAAGCGCTTTCTGCGACTGAACTTGAGTTGCTCAAGCGACTTTCCGCGGCCGACACCATGCTTTCGTTGCCAGCAATCCGACGCAAGAAGCCCACGGCGGCGAGCCGTATTCAGCGCATGCTGCGTGACTTCGCATGCAGGTTAGTAAGGCGCAGTATCTGTACCCGCTCCGCTGTCGTAGCGGATGCCGCAATACTCAAGTCCTTCCAGCAGGTCGTTGAAGATGACGAGAAAAGGCAACATCTTTTCGAGATTGCGCGACAGGTGAAGGATCTTCTCAACAATGGCAAGGACTTCGAGGTTTCGCTGACGACAACCTTCGGTCAACCCCTACCGCCTCGACAGCGGCAGGCAACCCTAGTTGTGGAACCACGAAAAGTCAGAATCTTGCCTCCAACACTGAAGAACCGACCTCGATCGCCAATATGTTTTCTCGAGGTGGGTACCGGCAGTTCGGCACAGCCCATTGCCTTGACCTATGACTTGTTCAAGGCAGTGAAGGAACTGGAGCGAGGCTTGTCGCCAGCGTCACTGCCCCGTACGGTCGTGGCGTTGCTGGATACCACGAAAGCGCGACTTTCAGGTCCAATCGTCCGCGACGAGGACTCGCTCGATGGCGCCAAGATCCGTATCGGCGCAGATGGTGTAGTAGTGGCCCATTCATGGAATGGCTTCGTGGCGAGCAAGGAGAAAGAGTATGACCCTCGCTGATTTCAAGCAGGCCCCCTGGAGGACTTCCCACCCCAGATACAAGGAATCGGCGCTAGCGATCAGCCCTGCACCTGAATACGCTAACTCCGAGGTGCTACTTGCCTCGCTCTACCGCACCATCGGTTTCCCATCTACCAAGGAAAGTAGCGTCCCACAATCGGGGCGCGATTTGGACAAACGAATCCAGAAGCTTCGCAACAGACCCCTCGCAACACCAACCGGAGGGGTCGTTGACGTGGAGACATGGAACACAGTTCTCCATGGGGTGCTGGAAAGCCCAAAGCTCCCGAACCAGTCGACCAAGCGCTTCCTGCAAGTCACCCCGCTCGTTCCTGGAACAGCACTTTTCTCAGGATCCGCCCGTTTGACTAGCAACTCCTGGCATGCCGGTGGACTTGTTAGACGGATGATCTGGCTAGGCTCCAAGGACGATGAGTCGGCGCTTTCGCTTTGGAAGGACCTTTTCTCGGCATTGAGCGTAGGAGAAAACGACGACATCTTTGCCCGCTGGCTGGATGAGGAAACTGTCGCCTGGGGAAGCAGCTCTGCACCTTGGGAGATGGCAGTGGTCCCAGAGGGGGAAGTGGCGTCACTTGCCATGGGCGATTTCGATTGTATTTCTTTCCTACCTGCGCGCCAGTTCACCAAAGACCTAAAAGCGATCATACAGGCAAAGGATGCCATGACCCGCCGGCAATGGATCAGCCTTCTCGAAGCAGTACTTCGACTGGCGACTGTGTCGCATGTGACCTGGCTGTGCGATGTGCATTACAGGACCTGGGGGTGCCTATGGGCAGCTCTGACCAAAGGGGACGGGCCTGTAGAAGAAAGTGAAGCTAGATTTGCGATGTTTCCGGAGATGTCCCAGTACATGACTTACGGGGGGAAAGCATTTCAAGGGCTCAAGGATAAATTTTCCAGCTACCTCTCCGCGCGACTTGGTACCAATGCGCTCCTCTGGTCGCTCGAACAGGTGGGCGCCCCGTACGAAGGGGATCTTTCCTCCAGCGAGGGAATCGCCAATCTTTGCCAACATATCCACAAACACAAGGATTCTCTTATTGCGCTCGGGGCCAGGGATATCATCCTGGACATACGCGAACGCGAGTCCAGGGCATTGCTGTGCAAGAAAGGCATCGGCTCAAACCTGTTCGAGTTCGCGCGACATGTACTGGGACAACGTCAGGCAGCCGTGCATTTGCTGAGGGGGTACGATCAGGGGTATGTACTCAAGAAGAAAGGTAACAGCCCCTCCAGCCCGTGGGTCGTGTCCCTGGGACCAGTCGCCGTTCTTGCCTTTGTCCACTGCGCTCTTGCAGGTATGGGCGGGCCCCGATCTATCCACCGGTTAGGGCAGCATCTGGCGGCCTATGGCATGGCCGTGGATAGGCATGACATAGCCAAGAACGACTTGGGCTACCAACTCAGAATGCTCGGCCTCGTGCTCGATAGCCCGGATGCCGAAAGCGGCATGCTGCTGCTACCGCCTTTCCCCGCAAGCCTAGCCGTCCGGAACAACAGCTAATGAATAGACTCGCACAATCACTTGCGGCTCTTATCCGCGAGAAAGTCCTGAATGCAACCCAAGGACGCAGTGGTACTAATCTTGAGTCGCGACTGATTTTTCATGGGCCGCCCATCGAGATACTCGAAATTGTCTACGAAGAGTTGGCCCGGGATGGAGGGATACAGGTCCCCGATGGGGAGAATGGAAATTTTGTCACGCTGCCCGTACTGCTGCAGTACCCCTCCAGTCTCGCCCAAGGCCAAAACCCAGAAATTGGGGCCTCTGGCAAGTGCGATGAGAGCCATCTGCTGCATATTCGCAACGATCCTAACTGTCCTAGTTTCGTGGCGCTCGTACCCCCTGGGCAGCACAACAACAAATCGGTTTCGTCAACGACCGACGAGTTCGGCATGAGCGCTACCACCAGCATGGGCCACGCGTCCTTTGACACCTGGTGGGATGACGGCTTCGTCCAGCGAGTAGTTACCAGTGGCCTGCAGAACGCTGGGATTCAGGAGCTTGACGATGCTAGACAGCTAGTCCAGAAGTCTGCTTCGTCCTTAGATGACGTAGACACTAACGAAGGCATCCGCAACGCAGCTTGGCGCCTGCTATCACGCATCTACTCGATAGGTGCTAATTCGACAGGACTACCGCCGGGAACTGCACTCGCACTGGCTTGTGGTATCCCACCAATGCAAGACGGCGGCATCTCACCCAAGGCGCAACTCGGCATTCTGGAGAGAGTTGCATACGAGCTTGCCGATGGTTTCAAAACAGGCATCGAACGCCTGCTTCAAGGAACCGCGGACGAAACAGGACGAGCCCTTCGCGGACTCCTTGCTCACTTGCAAGCAAATTGCGAGGTACCTACCGCCTTTGAGCGTGCCACGGAGGCCTTCTACCTGCCAGAAGACACCCTCCGGATCGAGCCCCCGCCTTCATGGTGGACAATATTGACGGCGGAACTATGGTCCGACCTCATTCTTGAAGAGCAAGAAGAGACAGCAGGCGACCTCTCCATCCAGTGCAGCAACTCCATCATCCCAGCTGGTAAAGGTATGCCTGCGGTGGTAGTAAACGAGGTCGAACTGACCATCTCAGCGGGGGAGGAGCGGCGAGCTGTAACGGTTTCGCTGACGGGGGGATCCTTTGGCAAGGTACCGACCCTGATCGATGTAGAAAATCAAGCCGCACATGAGGACTCATTTCCACCTGCGCATAAGACGCCAATATCCTACAAGGTCACCGCAGCTGGACATAAGACCGCAACGACAAGGGTAATTTCGCTCAATAGCTGGACGCCTGGAATACTAGTGTCTAGCCGTCTTGCGACAAAGTTGTCGCCCCCAAAGAAGCCGCGCAAGACAACTGCGGTAACGGAGTGGGAAACCTCGATGTCGCTGCCCGGCTCTGGGCGCTATGAATTGAGACTACACGCCTCACCGGGAACGAGCATCAGCAGGGCAGAGGGAGTGCCCGACGATGCAACGGAGTTTGAAGAAAGCCGGGCCCCCCTCAAGCTCGAGGAGCTCAAGGACGGAAGCTATCAGGTAGAAATAGAAGCTGATGGCAAGTATCAGCTCGACATAACATTCACGCCGTCGGGCAGGAAGCCAGAGACCTGCCGGGTGTATGTATCCTGCGAGGAAACGAAGGAGGAAGGCTGTCGTAGCGAGTTCGAGCGACTTATCAAGTTGAACCGGAAGCATCTGGAAAAATTCGATGCAAAGGCAGTAGTTCAGCTTGATCGCCATGCCCGATCTTCGAGCTTACAGTCCTGGATCCTAGACGAGCAAAACGTAGAAAAATCGTTTCGTCCCCTTGTGATTGCTGACGACTTTGTTACGCGCTGGGCACCGCCCGATTGGGATTTGCAAAATGGCCCAATCCTGTCGCAAGGTAGGTTCTTGCATGACCCCCGTCCCGGGCTCCAGATGTTCCAGCCGCCACAAGGCTTTATCGAAGCCAGGGTAGAAATCGCACGGTGCATCAGAAGTACTGACGAACAGTCAGGCCTTATAGAGTCGGCTCGGCTGGGGGAATGGCTTAAGTGCGATCCCTCGTTCCGACAGCAGGTAGAGATATACCTTAAGGCATACATGGACTGGCTGGCATCCGATAGGGAAACCGCGTGTTGGGTTGATGCCATCGCGGTTTGCTCCCTAGGAGCCGACGGCCACACGCTTGCGAGGATCCCCGATGCCATCATCCTATCCCCCTTGCATCCCTTGCGGCTCGCCTGGCACTGCCTGGCACAACAGGTTCTGTATGGGGAAGTGTCAGGCGACGACACACGCCCGTGTCCTGCAGCCAGCATCCTCGATCCAGATTGCATCCCCGATCTCCTGACGATGTCGATTCAGGCACCAGGGGGAGTTTCCATGGTCGATTTCCTATCAGTGGAATGCAACTCCGATTACTGGTCCGTACTCTGGAATGGCTCGCAGCTTGGGCAACTCGCCGATAGGTCTCTTCGGCCACCCTTCGACGGTTCATTTGGTCTTACCATCGGTGGGATCGCGAGCGGTTTTAGCCCTGCGCAAGTCGCGCGAGCGCTCGAAGATGTTTCTGACCTACTTGCAGCCAAGCCCGTCCTTAGCCTGGTAGTGTCCAGCGCCGGCGGTACGACCGACGCATGTAACGAAGGGCTTACAAGCTGGTGCACTAGGCGTTTCGGCGATGGCGAAAAAGGAAATCAGGGTCAGGGGATTGGACCGAGGGTGCTGGAGGTGTTCGACATACGACCGGATAGCTCCCAACCTGACCAAGCCACGATCGCGAACTTATCCGAGGACACAAGCAATAGTGTCCGGTGGTTCAACAAGCAACCTCTCGGGACCAAGCCTGACCTAGGAATTGTTGCACAGCTAGACTCCGCGCAGCCGGAATCCACCGAGGTAGGAATGCGCTCCCCACTAGCCATGGGTGGATTGATCAGGCACCGGGTCCGGCGCCAGCTGCACGGAGCCTTCCTTTGCGAATCCAGGCAGGGGTTGCAAATGCCGCCTTCCGGGGAAGAGTTCGCTGACAAGGTATCGGCCTGCATCCTTGCACTGGAGGGCGGATTAGATCGTAAAGTCGGATTACAGTTTGCTCCGAACGTCCATGCAGTATCCAATATGCTCGTAGAAAAGCAGGCTGGATTCGTCGCTGTTTCCTCCTCCGCGATAGATCCTGCTTGTTTCCTCGGTGGCTGGATCGACGGGGCATACCTATGGGATTACGACCTTCCCGCATATTCGCATCGAGCCGGCGATACGAGCGGCTATTACCTATTGTCACAAGTCAAGGAAGCAGACCGCGAAGCCCTGCGGAGAGTCCTATTACCACTGCCCGGCTGCAAAGAGCTCCCAGGGGAACAAGTCGAGCAAATTCTCCTAGAGGTCGCACGAAGGGGCATCCCAACTGTGCGGGGTCTCTCTGGGGATGATACGGGAGCCACTGGTGATCTGGGACTGTTCTTGGCAGTGCGTCTCCTACAGGACCAATTTCGCCTCGAGGGCAACCTGAATAGTCTACTTCCGGTACTCACCGGTTCGGCAGACGACGCATCCCTCGCGATCATCATCCCTATCGACCCATTCCGTGGCTATATGGCCGACTTAGCTCGTTCGCTAGGGAAGGACCGAAAAGATACCTCACTGTCACGTCCCGATTTACTTGTAGTCGGCATCCACGCCAGCGATAGCAAAATACGCTTGCACCTCACACCTATCGAGGTGAAGTACAGGCAAGGCGGCGTCTTCGGGGCAAACGACGCGACCGACGCTCTCGGTCAGGCCAAAGCACTCTCCACCCTTTTTAACTCTATCGAGGAGCGGGCAGGCAAATCCCCAATTTGGCGCCTTGCCTTTCAGCACCTACTGCTTTCCATGGTTGGCTTTGGCTTACGCGTCTATAGCCAACATCATGTTCTGGCCGGCAAAGCAGGTCTCTGGGCTAACTACCATGAGCGCATTGCTGCCGCGATCCTCAGCCCGGTCCCTGCAATCAGCATTGACTCCAGAGGCCGCCTGATCGTAGTGGACGGTTCATCCAATAGCGGCTCGCACGACAAGGATGGCGATGGGTGGTCAGAGACCATCGTAATATCGAACCAAGATGCAGGACGCATCGTTTCCGGCGACGCCCAAGCATTCTATGACTCGGTTCGTGCCCAAGTCCGCGACTGGGAGTTAATTCCCAGCCGGGAAGTTACCGGTACCCACAGTATCAAGCCAGATGTCGAAATAATCACTGCGGTGCCTGGCAAAGCCGTCACAATCCCGGAAAAAAAGCTCCCCTCCCCGATAGAGTCGTCCAGCCCGTATCCAGAGGCGAGTTCCAAGCCTCCTCTGTCCTCTTATGCGATTGCCGAACCAAATGGGCAAGGCGACAAAATAGATAGCGGGATTTTACTTTCCCTAGGAAGCACGGTCGATGGGTTCATGCCCCGCCCATTGGTCCTGAACATTTCGGACACCAGGCTCAATCAGCTGAACATAGGAGTAGTTGGCGATTTAGGTACTGGTAAAACTCAGTTCCTGAAATCACTTATCCTGCAGGTGACAAGAGCGAGCCATGAGAACCGAGGAATAAAGCCGCGATTCCTGATATTTGACTACAAGCGCGACTACAGTACCCCTGACTTCATAGAAGCTACTGGTGCTCGTGTGGTAAAACCTAACCAACTGCCATTAAACCTTTTCGATACCACATCCATGGGCGAGTCCTCAGCCCCCTGGCTGGACAGGTTCCGATTCTTCGCTGACGTACTCGACAAGGTGTACTCAGGCATTGGACCAGTCCAGCGAGACAAGCTCAAGGGAGCGGTCCGAAACGCCTACGAGACCACCAATGCGCAGGGACGCGAACCAACAATCTACGATATCCACGCAGAATACCGCGAACTATTAGCTGGAAAGTCAGACTCCCCGATGGCAATCATCGACGATCTGGTGGACATGGAGGTCTTCACCCGCGTGCCTAACAAAACGGTACCTTTTGACGAGTTTCTCGACGGCATAGTGGTGATATCCCTAGATTCGATGGGACAAGACGATAGGAGCAAGAACATGCTCGTTGCCATTATGCTGAATATGTTCTACGAAAATATGCTCAAAACTCAGAAACGCCCCTTCACCGGTACGGATCCTCAACTAAGGGTGGTAGATTCATACCTCCTCGTGGACGAGGCCGATAACATCATGCGCTATGAGTTTGATGTGCTGCGAAAGCTTTTATTACAGGGCCGAGAGTTCGGCACCGGTGTCATCCTCGCGTCGCAATACCTCAGGCATTTCAAGTCCGGCGCGACTGATTATAGAGAACCGTTACTTACCTGGTTTATACATAAGGTACCCAATGTGACGCCAACCGAGCTGAGCGCTCTGGGGTTCACTTCCGACATAGCTGAACTGTCTGATCGAGTGAAGACGCTACCCAACCATCACTGTCTCTACAAATCATTCGATGTAGCAGGTGACGTCATACGAGGCCTTCCGTTCTACGAGCTTGTAAAGAAAACATAACATAAGTTCGACTTTTCAGCCCTACACGAGGGGACATTCATGACCGACTTTCTCACTCCCGCAGAGCGATCGGAAAGAATGTCCCGTATCAAAGGGAAGCATACCCGTCCAGAAGTAAGACTCCGTAAAGCGCTCCATAGACTTGGTATGCGCTATCGTCTACACGATTCCGGTTTGCCAGGCAAACCGGACATTGTATTCCCTCGATACAAGGCAATTGTATTTGTCCATGGATGCTTCTGGCATCGGCACCCCGGGTGCAGCATCGCTACCACTCCGAAAAGCAACACAGATTTCTGGCTGAATAAGTTCCAGAACAATGTCGCGAGAGATATCAAAGTAGTACAGGAACTAGAATCGCTGGGTTGGCGCGTCTTCGTGGCATGGGAGTGCAACCTATCATCATTAACAAAAACAAAATCCACTGCTGAACACATAGCTAAATTGATTAAAAACCCAAACGATTACACGCCCTCAACACAACCTAGATAGCAGTCTAAATATCCGTCACCCAACACAATAACTTGCCATATCCAAAACAACAAATAGAGCTAGAATATATACCCCCACGCCACTAACATAAAAATCTCACGCCTCTAGCAGCCTCTCCCAGAGCCCATCAATTGCCACGTTTTCGCAGACCATACAAATTTAAAAGCACAGGATTTAAATTAGCACCAACATCAAAGCCGTCAGACAGACCCGATACTTTCTCGCGATTACAAGCAACAATTAAATTCATCAAATCCCGCCAATAAGACGAAACCCCATCAAAATTTTCATTACTTAAATTAATGGATTTTCGGCTCAACGATTCGGCATTTTGAAACGCCTGTAGACCATCGAGATCGCTCATGATTGGCATGGGAGCCTTTTCAGTTAAATCCGAGGATAGTATTCGGGAAGCCCATTCACGATGAGTTTCATACAAATGTAGAGAGCCTACAAAATGATGATAGGCGCCAAGCTCACAACCAAGCGTTAAGGCTGCCATTTCCTGAATCATTGTGAACAAAAACACGTCGTATGGCAGCCCTATCATCGCATCGTTGCTGCGCATATAACATATCGCCTCCAACTTACCAGCTCGCAAGATTAGCTGCAGTGAAAGCGAGCAAGCGATATCTCTCTTATTATCAGAAACCGACGGATCGTAGCCGCCGAGATAAAGCACGGCACGGCGACTTGAAGGATCATGCCTGAGCAGATTTATAACAGTATCCCATTGGCTTAAGAAATCGCCATAAGCCTTAAATATGGATGAACCGTAAGCACTGCCGATTACGGTATCCCCCGAGGTAAAATGACGCCAGGCCGGGGCATACCAAGCAATTTCCTCAAGTGAGTTCGAACCTCTAGCGTGCCAGCTATATTCGGCCAAAGCATATGCCAAGCTCCATCGACGCTCAGGATTACTTATATATCTTCGACGAGGATCAAGAATAGTAAAAGATGCTGCAATCAGCTCTGCCGTTGGAATAGATCTAGGGTCCGTAGTTTGCCCCTCATCTAATAGAGAGCTTAAAACCACCCTATATGCATCATCCAAAGACTCAAAAATAGTTTGCGTAAGCATGCCACCCCCTCTCATCATTATCTTTGCTTAGCACTGACGCTATTTTTCGAGCCAGAAACAACCGGAGCAATGGACTTCCTCAAAGTTTCGTTTTCCTCTTCCAGCTTTTTCATCCTTAACTGAATGTCTGCCGCAAGCAATTCCGTGCGAACCTGATCCTGCGGCTTCAAATAGCTCTGCAGCAGCCACATATTTCCAAAATTCAGACCAAAAGTCATAAACCCTAATGCAAGAGCAACAATTGGAATCCAAGTTATCAAAGATTTTTTATACTTTGTAAAGGCAGCCTCTGCAGCTTTTGAGGTTGCACCTTCCACATCTAAAAACGTAGAAGCCATATATAAATCAGTATGCTTCTTCACCATATCAATAACGTCTTCATGCGACTTTACTTCACTTGTCGCATACCCCTGCTGCGGAAGATCAATTGCTTGAAATGATATACGACTAAACACACTCCCCGCCTTCAAGCGGACAGCCCCTTTCCCGAAATTAATCAAAACACTTTGCAAGGGGCCTGCGAACCCCGGATCAACAATCCCGATATTCAACGCAAGTACACCTTCATTACAAAGCTGGGTTTTAACGAAAACATAACCCATCACATCAGTGGGCAAGCGAATAATCTCAGACGATACAACTTTCACCATACCTTGCGGCGGTAGCACGAACTCGTCCTTTAACTCCCCCTCTGCGGTCACCAAACGGTGAATAGTTAGATCATAACTCCCATGACGGAACTGCTTTGGAGTAGCACCTTCAATAAACCCTCTTTGCTGTATAGTTTTTTCACTTAAAATCATTGATCTTCTACCTCAAAAAAATTTAAATTATAGGGTAAAACCTCGACACGAGGGAAAAGACTGACGGCGGCATTGCTATTAGTCGTCGTGAAGCGCCTACCGAGGCAATCATCATGGATTAATAATACCCTTCACGGCCGCTCGCCCACGTCAAAAACACCCACCAATTAATTTCACAAAATGGTTTTATTGGATGGTAACCGCCTAGTACATTTGATGAATTATGAGGTGGGTATATCTTGAGGGCTGCCGAGGATTACGGTACGGGATCATAAGCTGTGAGCTCGGGCACAACCGGATTGATGTGGTGTCGACGCCATCGTTACCTGATCATGGTCAGACCGTTAGATATGGCTTTATGACTGGTGTAAGCCAGTCAGAAGACAGGAGGCGAATTTGCTCCATGGGATGATTCAACATGTCGCTACATGTGAATCCTGATTGAAATCTGGGCGGTGCTCGTTTTTGTCGATACGGTATTCCTATCAGTATTCCAGCAAAAAATACAGCAAGATATTATCAAATTAAATCAATAACCTACACGATCAATTCAGACTACCCCGGCCCACCAAACATCAAGATAGACGTCCTTGGACGTCTTTTTTTGTGCCTGGAATTCAGTACATCAAGGGCTTGTAGCGCTTTCCCTGGCACGCACAGGACCTTTGCGAAGGACCTCAGCAGGCACGACGTAGACTGTCGCCCCCCACTGCCATTCTGACTGCACTTGGTAATTATTAGGTGCAGCCATGCCAATCGCCCCCCCGCCCTTTACCCTCGTCTGCGAGTACTGCTCCTGGAAGAAGACCTTCCTCCCAAGCAGTGACGTGCTGGTGCTGAACCGCGACTGGTTCTGCCACTGTCCCACCTGCAACACCCCTTCGCCTCACCGACGCACGGCCACCCCCAAGGAAGTGCTCAAAACACGGCTGGAAGAATTCCTGACGCTCCACGGCTGAACATTCGCCAGCGCGACACAGGTTGTCGCGCCAGTCCGGACAATGACCCAAATATTCAAGAGAGCCCAGGAATGAAAAATCTGCTCGCCACCATCGGCCTCTTCGTAGTGCTGACCAAGGGCTACGAGTTCTACCGCGAATACAGCGAAATGAAGCGCGAACGGGAAGCGCGGCGGTCTGCCGCAGACTGAAACAAAGCGAAATTCCCGTTAACATTTCCCGAACAATTGATGGCACAAAGCCATTTGATTGAGTAGGATTCACGCCAACTTGACGCCATTGTGCTGGCGCTCAGTAGAGACATAAGACCAGGAAGTTAACATGTCCCAAGCGAAGGATACGCTGCTCAGGCTGTTTGCATTACTACGCCTAATACCCACCGAACCTCAGCGTATTGCAACCCCGACCCTGCTCGAAAAGCTCCGTGATAGAGGCTTCTCGGTCACCTTGCGCTCGATCCAGCGTGACTTGAGCCGGTTATCGATCCCGTTCTCCCTGCAGTGTGACGACAGCGAAACTCCCTTCCGCTGGAGCTTCACCCGCGAGGCGCCACTCAAGCTGGAAGACATGGACGCGCCCACCGCACTCGCGCTGTTCCTCTCAGAAAGTCACTTGAGCCCGATCCTGCCGCAAAGCGTTCTGGACCAACTGGGCCCGCAGTTTCGCCGGGCCCGCAACTTCCTCAATGGCTTGGGTGGCAACGGCCTGGCCGACTGGGCAAAGCGGGTTCGCTCACTGCCCAACGGCAAGACCCTGCTCCCGGCACAAGTCAGCGCACACACCTGGGCCCAGGTGTCGGCCGGGCTGCTGGAGCGCAAGCAGTTGGAAGTGGTCTACCACAGCCGCAGCAAGGGTGAACTCAAGCGTTTTCGCCTGCATCCGGCTGGTTTGGTGTCGCGCCATGCAGTGAGCTACCTGCTGGCCTCTGTGAATGGCTACAGCGACCTGCGCCAATTCGCTCTGCACCGGATCACCGAAGTAAGCGTGCTCGAAGAGTCCGGTCAAGAACACGAAAGCTTCGACGTGGATGCCTACATCGCCAGCGGCGTTTTCAGCTATCGAGAGGCCGAGGCCCAAGTCGAACTGATCGCAGATGTACGCCCGCAGATCGCTGCCCTGCTCAACGAAACACCGCTGAGCCAGCAGCAGACTCTGAGCGGCGTTTCCGAGCAGGGCTGGCACCGCCTGCACGCCACCGTACCGCTTGATCGCGAAACGCTGTGGTGGATCTTCGCCCTGAATGAAAACATTCGTTTGCATGCGCCCCAGGTGTGGGTGGACGAAGTGCGCGAGCGACTGAATTCGATGCAGGCGCTGTACCAGAACACCAACGCAACTCCGCAACTGCAACCAGCCTGACCTTCAACAATCAAAAGGACATTGCCATGCCACTTCCCCTCATCCTCGGTGCTGCCGCGTTGGTCAGTGCTGCCTACGGTGCCAAGAAAGGCTACGACGGCTACCAGAAGCACTCGGAAGCCGATGACATCGTCAACGCTGCCAAATCGCGTTATGCCGACAAAAAAGAAGCGTTCGACGTGCAGGAAAAAGCCACTAACGCGGCACTTGAGGCGCTCGGCCGGGAAGAACTCGAGATCGGCAAGAAGTTCGACGAGTTCAAAACCCTCGCCAACGACTTGCTGGACAAGCTCAACGCAGACCGCCAGGACAAGCTGAAGATCAATATTCCGAAGCATAAGCTGCAGAGCATCGCGAGCTACAGCTATACCGCTGTTGGCGTGCTGGGTGCCACCGCAGGAGCAGGCATTGCCGGCGCGGCAGCCGGGTTTGCGGTATATGGCGGCGTCATGGCGCTGGGCGCGGCCTCCACCGGCACGGCCATCTCCTCGCTGGCCGGGGTGGCTGCGACCAACGCAACGCTGGCTGCAATCGGCGGCGGCTCGCTCGCCACAGGCGGTCTGGGCATGGCTGGCGGTACTGCAATCCTGGGCGCCGCTGTGGCAGGCCCGGTACTGGCTATCGCGGGCTGGGCTTACGACAGCCATGGTGATGAAGCACTGAAGAACGCCCACAAGGCTGATCGCGAAGTGGACAGTGCGATCACCAAACTGCAGAAAGCCCGGCAGCAGCTAAGCAAGGCAGAAGACTACGCCTTCGACATCAATGATGTGTTGAAGTCCGTGTATGGACAGTTCGACAAGTACTTCGAACATCTCAAGTACGCGGCCCGCCGTATCGAAGACCTCCGCTCCCGCAAACTCGACCCGCACGCTGAAATGGCCAGCATGAGCGACACCATCCTGCGCGCGATCAACAACGGTTATGCCCTAGCCGCCATCCTGGTCGATCTGATCACCACGCCGCTGTTCAAGGTCAAGGAAGTGAACGGCAATGTGGTCAAGGACAAGAACGACGTCCCTGTCATGGCTACCGATGCCGACGGCTCGATGATTCTCAACAGCACCAAGTTGGACGAGCAGATCAGCGAAACCAACTCCAAGGCGCAAGGCATCGAGCCCGCCTGATGCCCTGTGCGGGGCCGAAAGGCCCCGCCTTCGCTTCGCCATCATTCGTTCGTCATGGATGCCTTTATGCACGCCGCAGCGCAAGACTTCCCTTGGGCCGAAGAGCTCGAAAAAACCGTAATCACCAGCCTCACAACCAGCTTTGGCCTGGACTTTCTGCTGTTCAAGGACAAGCAGGGCGGTGAGGTGAACACCATTCACAACGTGCGCAACGGCGTATGGGCGACCGACGCCGAGAAGCAGCGTTTCGAGCAGCGTGGCGATTACGACTCCACGCCTTACCACCAACATGCGAATTACATCGCCACTGGCCAGAGAGACAAGGCCAGCCAGGCGGCCGGCACGCTGAAGGACCCTTACCGCAACACGGTGATGAGCGCGCATGAACAGCGCAACCTGGACCACGTGATCAGCGCCAAGGAGATCCATGACGACGCCGGCCGGGTAATGGCCGGGCTGGATGGCGTGAAGCTGGCGAATCAGACTTCAAACTTGCAGACCACGCACGAAACGGTCAACAAGTCGAAGAAGCAAACTCCTATTGGCGAGTACCTGCAAAAACTTCCAGGTCTGATTTCCAACCATGAAAAGGCGTTGGACAGCGATCGCGCGCGCCTGACGAAAATGCCTCGCGAAACACCTCAGCAACAACACGAAGCCCGTGCGCTGGAAGATAGGATTCGCAAGACAGAAAGCAAGATCAAGGAACTCAAGGCAGTAGACCCCGATGCCATGCTCAAGCGAGATGCCGAGGCACGGGCCCCTTACGATCAGCAGATCAACAAGGCCTATTACACCAGCAGCAAATTCCTCCATCAGACTGCCCATGCTGCCGGCTCGGCAGGCTTGACCATGGGTACTCGGCAGATGCTCGGGCTGGTGATGGCGGAAGTGTGGTTCGAACTGCGCGAGCAACTGCCGGCCCTACTGGACAAGCTCAAGAACTCTTTCAGTCTGGATGCCTTCGTCGACAGCATCAACAAGTCGCTCAAGGGTATCTGGAAGCGGGTGCAGGCGCGTTTCAACGATTTCCTGGTAGCGTTCAAGGATGGCGTGTTTGCCGGCGTGCTCGGAAGCCTAACCACCACTGTGTTCAACATCTTCGCCACCACCCAGGCGATGGCGATCAAGATCATTCGTGAACTTTGGGGGCAACTGGTCAAGGCCATCAAAGTGATGGTTTTCAACCCTGACCAGCTGAGCTTCGTCGAACAGTGCCAGGCCGTGACTTCGTTGCTGTCCGTAGGAGCTGCCACGGTGGTTGGCACGATGGCTTACACCCAGCTGGTTCCGTTCCTCAGCTTCCCGTTCGGCAGCGAGTTGGCAGCCTTTGCCGGCGCACTGGTGACGGGTCTGGTGACACTGGGACTCAACTACTTTTTGCTGCACAGCGCGATGGCACGCAAGCTCTGGGCGTTCATCGAATCGCTGACGCCACATGCCATCACGATCCGCCAGTTCCAAGCCATCAATGCTGAGCTGGACCGGTATCTGCTCGAGCTGAGCAAACTGGAGTTCAACCTGGACGTGGACGAGCTGCAAGCCTTTACTCTGGAACTCGAGGCCTGTAACGATGAAATCCAGCGCAGCGCCGTATTGCAGCAGGCGGTGGAAGCCCGCGGCATCGAGTTGCCATTCGAAATGGGCAACGCCGCCAGCACGCGAAACTGGTTGGCCTCGCTGGTATGACGCTACCGGCGTTTCCCTGCACGCAGTGTGGGTTGTGTTGCCGGAATGTGCATCTGGCCGAGCAGACACAGTACCTGGATCGGGGGGATGGGGCTTGTAGGCATTACTGTGATGCCGACAAGCGCTGCCTGATCTACGAGACCCGGCCGGATATCTGCCGGGTCGACCGGCAGTACCAGATGCACTATGCGCAGCGGTTCAGCTGGGAAGCGTTTGTAGAGGTGAATGTGGAGGTCTGCAAACTGCTGCAGCGTCAGGCCCAGGAGTGACCTGGGCCGCCTCATTCACAAGAGATCACCACCTGTGGGAGAAACAGATTTCTGTGAGGGCTGCGTAAAACAAGATATGCACCGCACTCGCCCGAGGCCCATGTCCTGCTGGCCAACCACGGCGCTGTTTAAACCCCGCCGTTTAATCGCCCCCACAAATCTTTCCTGAAAGCTACAACACCTTGCGCCCTTGCCTACGGGTACGTGAGAATCCGCCGGCTTGTGCGCTTTTCAGACGGGTTCTATCGTTTTCCGGTCGCTGCGAAGTAGCGATCGGGTTTGGTAGCCCGGATGACTTGCTCCTTTTTTGCGATTTGGAGTTTCATCTATGCACAAGCAAGCACACATCCCCCCGGAAACCGATTCATCTTCCCCCACCGAAGACACCGATGAATGCCTCACCACCATCGGCCTAACCCCCTTCCACTACTGCAACAACGAACCCCTCTTCCGAGTAAACCGCGGCGTGCCCTTGGCCGACGCCTTGGAACAAGCTTCCGATTTGCTCTACCTGGTCAAGTCATTGACCATCGATGCCGCTTACTCCAAAGGCAACGACCGCCACGCATGGGCGGCACATCATCTAGCGTCGATGAGCAAAGCGGTGGTCGATGATGTGCAGAAAGTGCTCAGCAGATGGCCACCGATGAAAACCGACGGCTAGAAATCGGACGCAGCATCAAAAAAGACGTCCACGGACGTCTTTTTTGTGCCAGAAAAAAATCAAACCCTACGCCGCCTACACCGCGTACTCCGCAAAATCCGTATACCCCACCTCCCCCCGCCGCGTGTAATACGTAGCCCGATCCGCCTCCACCAGCGGCCAACCATGCTTGAGCCTTGCCACCAGATCCGGATTGCCGATAAAGGGCCTACCAAACCCGATCAAGTCCACCAACCCGCTATCCAGCGCCTCTTGCGCGCCCTCCCGGTCAACAAACCCGCCGCACCAGATAATCGCCCCCGGAAACATTTTTCTCACCCGGGCCAGCAATTCATGATCAAGGTGATTGGACTTGAACTCGGCCACTTCCATGTTCGCCTCAGGCATCAGTTCATAAACCAGGTGCAGATACGCCACACCCAGCCGTCCCAACTGTTCGGCCACGTACATCAAGGTTTCCTCGGCCAGCGGATCCGCCGGTATTCCGTTGAACCGGCCAAATGGTGACAGACGAACCCCCACCCGCCCCGGCCCCAGTTCACGCACCGCCGCTTCAACCACTTCCAGCAGAAACCGCGTACGGTTCTCGACGCTCGCGCCGCCGTAGCAATCGGTTCGGGTGTTGAGCACGGAGTTCATGAACTGTTCGAACAGGTAGCCATTGGCGCCGTGGATTTCGACGCCGTCGAATCCCGCCTTCCGTGCGTTGATGCTGTCCTGGGTGAAGGTGCCGACCAGCCCCAGCACTTCATCGGTTCTCAGGCGTCGCGGCTGACCTGCCGGGATATGGCCCAGCTTGCCATCGGGGCCGTGGGCGAATACTTGGGAGTCGGCCTTTTCTTCGGTGACACCCCAGGGCGCTTCGCCGTTGGGCATGAGCGACGGGTGGGCCATGCGGCCGACGTGCCACAGTTGCACGAATATTTTGCCGCCGTTTTTGTGTACCTCATCGGTCACCAGGCGCCAGCCCTGTTGTTGAGCCTGTGTGTAGATGCCTGGGGTCATGGCGTAGCCGTTGCTGGACGGTGCGACGTCAGTGGCCTCGGCGACGATCAGGCCGGCGCTGGCGCGTTGTCCGTAGTAGGTGGCCATCAACTCGTTCGGCACGTCGCCCTCGGAGGTGCGTGTGCGGGTCATGGGCGCCATGACAATGCGGTTTTTCAGCAGGACGGTGTCGCCGAGTACTTTGGAATCGAACAGGTCTATCATGGGGCTTCCCTCGGATCGGAATGGATCGGAAGCACAGCCTACGATTCGATAATCCTCTCCCTCTACACACCGTTTGGTCAGTGGTTACACATGAAGACGATCAATAGACTGCCGGGTTTGCCGATCGAGCGAGCACTGGGCGTGCTTTCCGGGCGCTGGAAAGCGGTCATCCTCCATTTGTTGCTGGATGGCCCGCAACGCACCTGTGATCTGGAGAATCGAATTGCCGGCATTTCACAGAAGGTGTTGATCGAGCAGCTGCGGGCGCTGGAGGAGCATGGGATGGTCAGTCGACAGCCCAGCGCCAAAGATCGCCAAGGGATCGAATACCTGCTCACGCCGCTTGGGGAAAGTTTGCGACCGATTCTGGAGTCGCTGATTGAATGGGGAACCCATCACGCCACTGAGCTGGACGAGGTTCACCGGCTGCTGCCCTGCGAAGCCGTCGTTCGGGATCGCAGTAACTAACGCCCTAACCCTGTAGGAGCGAGCATGCTCGCGATGCACGACAGAACAACGCGGGGAATCAGATTTCCAGCGTTATCGTTGACGTCCATCGCGAGCATGCTCGCTCCTACAGGTTCGGCGTGTGCCTCAGCGCGACAGCATGAAGGTGTCGTATTCCAGATCTTCCAGCGCCGTGGACAACCTGTGCAGCCCCAACAGTACGCAGATCAGCAGCGACAAAGTGAAGCCATAGCCGAAGAAGCTCGGGCCCAGGTGCATGCTGAGTAGCGTCAGGGTGGCGTTCAGCACCGCAAACAGCACGCACAACTCCAGCACCACTTTGCGCTTGTCCAGGTAGAAGAACACGTTGAGCAGCGCCATGAACACCACCTGGATGCTCACACCGATCAGGTCGATGTAGAACAGCGGCAGGTAGTAACTGGAGATCCCCAGCCACTCCAGCAGACGTGGAGCGAACAGGTACAACAGCACCACGGTCAGCCCCTGCACCTTGCAGATTTCCAGAAGGCCCTGACGGATCGACAGCGTCATCTCGGTTTTCAGCGAGTTGATGTGCTGCAGAGTTTCACCTTCTCGGATCGCCCGGAACAGACGGTCGTACCACTCGGCAAAATCGGTCTCGATGCGCACCAGGAACACGGCCATGCCGGGGATGATCGCCAGGTACGCGAGGAAGATCGGCAGGTCGTACAGGATCGATGCACGCAGCGGACCGATGACGATGTTCGAAGTGCCGGGGTTGAACCAGAACAGGAACTTGTCGATCCAGATGCCGAAGTTGTAGAAGAAGCCGGTCACCAGCAGGCTCATGAACACCTGGCGGCGCTGGAGGAAGTCGAAGGAGATCAACTTCTCGGCGCGGTACTCGCGCAGGATGTCGTAGAGAAACAGGAACAGCAGCGAGCTGTGCCCGATCAGCAATGCCAGCAGCAGGCCCGGGATCTGCAGGAATGCCAGCTGCCAGGCGCTGATTACCATCAGCGTGTAGCCCACCAGCATGGTCAGCAGAATGCGGTTATAGGCCTTCATCCCCGACAGGAAGATGATCACCATCCACAGGTTGCACAGCACCACGAAGTTCGCCAGCACCAGCAATCTATAGATCAGCGACTGATCGAACAGCGTGCTCAGGATGACGATACCCAACACGCCAGCGCCGATGGTGACCATCAGCAGCACGCCCAACAGGTTGGGCAGGATCTGCTCGTACTTGTGCTCGAACAGGCGGTCGGAAACGAAGCGGGTGAAGAACAGTTGCAGCCCGCCCGTGAGGATCAGCGAGGAGGCCATCAGGTAGGTCACCGTCACCAGGAACTGCCCCACCAGCGTATTGGGGATTACCAGCCCCAGACTGATGATACCCACCAGCATCACGCTGATGATCGACAGCACCCAGGGACCGGAACTGATCAGTCCGGCATACACATAAGCGTGCAAGGTCGCGGTGTAGGAATCGCGCGACAGGATCTTGCGGAGTTCGAAGCCAATCCCGGCCATTTAACTGTTCTCCATGGCGGCTTGATACAAATCGCGGTAACGCTGCAGCATCAAGGCTTCGGTGTAGTAACGGGTGACCCGTTGCAGGCCGCTGGCCTGAGCGGCTTCCCAGCGTTGCGGGTTACGCAGCAGTTCGAGGATGGCGGTGCTGGTGGCTTGCGGATCGGCGATTGCCACGACCTTGCCGGCCAGGCCCAGATCGCGGTCCTCGGCGCTGCCGCCTTCAATGAGCTCGCGGCACGAGCCCACGTCACTGCTGACCACCGGCGTACCGGCGGCCCAGGCTTCGAGAATCACCAGCGGCTGCGCCTCGCTGATCGAGGTCAACACCATCAGCCCCAGTTGCGGCAGGATTTCCTGGATGCGCTGGAAGCCAAGGAAGTGCACCTTGCCCTCCAGCCCCAGGCTGGCCATCAGGCTGCGGCATTCGCTGACGTATTCCGGGTCTTCCTCTTCCGGACCGACGATCCAGCCTTCGGCATCGGGCATGGCGCTGATCACGCCGCGCATGGCCCGCAGGAAGGTTTTCACGTCCTTGATCGGCACCACCCGCCCAATCAGCCCCACCACCGGTGCAATCCCCGGTTTGCGGGATTCAAGCGCCGCGGTCCACTGCGGCAGGTTGATGCCGTTGGGAATGACCCGGGTGCGAACCGGATCGGCGCCGTCCTTGATCTGCCGCTGACGGTTACCGTCATACAGCGAAATGATGCTGTCGGCGCTGTTGTAAGTCAGTTGGCCGATACGTTCGAAGAAGCGCACCCATAAGGTACGGATATAACCGGAGCCGGAGTCGAGGCTGCGGTTCAGCGCCTCGCCTGAGCTCTCGGCGATCCAGCTGGCCTGGGCCAGGTCGATCTTGCGCTCCTTGGTGTAGATCCCGTGTTCGCTCAGCAGGTAGGTGCAGCCCCAGCGTTGCTTGAGGATGCAGCCCAGAAGGCCCGCGTAACCGGTGGAAATCGAGTGCAGCACCCGCGCCCGAGGCATCTTGCGCGACGCTTCGGCGAGCATCAGCATCGGCGACTGCATCGAGCGCAGGGTCCAGAAATAGTTGATGAACGAAGGGTCCGCGCAATGCAGGCGATAGCCTTCGCTCAACGCTTCCCAACTGGCGCGGCTGCGCAGCACGTCGTCCAGGGTCATGCGGCCTTGAGCGATGCAGTCGAGCATTCTTTCACCCAGGGCCGGCTCCGGCGCGTCCGGGTGATGCAGGAAGCGATACAGGTCCTGCTGTTGCTGCAGATCGGCTTCCCGTGGCGTGCCCTGACTATCGGTCGAATGGGTTGCATCCTCGAGAAAGACTTCTTCGATATGCAGCACGTTCGACGGCACTTCATAGCGACGCTCGCCATAGGCCACGCGTTGCCCGCCGATGAACATCACCGAGAAGGTCAATTCCGGCAGGCCCAGGATCATCTGGTGAATCCAGCTCGACACACCGCCGCGCACGTAGGGCCAAGTGCCTTCGAGCAGCAGGCAGATGTCGGCCATCGGCGCCTCTTGCTTTTGACTCATGTCCAGCTCCTCACCAGATCAGCGAAGGGAGGTCGCTGACGGGTTTTTTCGGGAAGGCTGGCAAGCAACCCCGGAATTTCATGGTATTGACCGGATTCGAAGGCAAGCTCGGCGTGGAACGGCAGAATCTGCGCCTCGCCCATGCCATCTTCCTGGGCCTTGGTCAGCAGCACCTCGGCGCGTTCGACATCGCCGCGCTCCAGGGCAATACGCCCGGCCAGCAGAAACAGCTCACCGCCCTCGCCTGCCTTCAAACCTTCTTCGGCATGTTCGTTGGCCTGATTGAGTACGTGCTCGAGAACGCTGCCCTGCGCCAGACCCAGATAGGCCAGCTCCCAGTACCAGCGCGCCAGGGTGCCGTGCAATTTGCCGGCAGCCTTGGTGCTGGCGCCTTGCAGTTGACCGAGGGCAATCTGGATCCGCAGGTTGATGTCGCTTTCCTGCTTGTCGAGCATCGAGTACGCCAGCAGCCGTACGTCATCGCTCGGGTCGCCCAGGGCCAGTTTGAGGATCGGCACCGCTTCCTTGCCGGGCATGCGCTTTGTCGCGAGCAATGCGGCCAGGCGCTGGTCCGGATCCGGCGCATGACGCAACACGTCCTGCAAACCGCCATCGGCGAAGATCGGCGAGCGGGTTTGCAGTTGCGCCCGATAAGGCAGGTCCGGAATGCCGACCGCTTGCCACGCCTGCTTGTCGCGTTTACGCGGCAGGTACAGCGCCGGGAAGATCGCCGCGACTACACCCACGGTCCCCAGAACCGGCACGAAGAACGCCAGGCTGAAAATGAACAGCGGACTCCACGGCAGCGGCTTACGGTAACGCTCCGGCAGCAGCAACCAGACCGCCGCACACAGCATCACGCAGGCCAGACCATGGCTAAGGGTGAAGACCCACAACTGGTGCGCATCGGGCAAGTCAGACCACAAGGTGGTCCAACTGCCCGCCTCTAACAACAGGGCTCCGCTAAACAGCCACTTGCTGATCATTCAGTCCACACTCGTTGAACAGGAAGTTACGCAGCCCGTTGGGTTCACCAGGCTCCAGATTGAAGGGCATGACGCGCACACCCAGACTGTCCATGCTGCTTTCAATACCGAAGTGCTCGTGCAGCATCAGGTTGATCCGCGCCAGGTAACCTTCGGTGCCCTGCGGGCTGGTCAACGGCAGCAGCACCAGCAACAGTTGATGGTCACGGTTGTTACGCAGCGGCAAGTGCAAGTCCAGACCGCGCTGACTGCGTTCGAGCAAGCGTGTCAGTTCTTCATTGGGGCGAGTCATTTCGAAGGCGAACAGGCCGGCCGACAACTTGTGTTTCTCGACGTCGACCACCGAGCGTTTGAGTTGCAGCGTGAAATGCTGCGCCTCGGAATCCTGCAGGTGCAGAACCTTGGTGTCGCGCTGCAGCAGGTCGGCGATGTGCCCGGCCAGCAACGCCAGCAGGCTCAAGGTACGTTCCTGGAAGGCGAAGAACGGCATCTGCCGCACAGCCAGTACCGCCAGCAGACGACCTTCGGCATCGATCAACGGAATGCAGGCTTGAAGCGAGGAGAATTTCCCCACGTTGCCGGCTTCGAGCAGTTCCTGGCGCACACTCACCAGTTCGCCACGCTCGATGCACAGCTTGACCAGACCGTCGTCGACGTCCAGAGAACCCATGACGCCAATGGTCGCCAGTGGCGCGGGCAGCACCCGCGCACCGTCCGCGTCCACGCGATAGAGGCCGGCCACTCGCAGGGAACCGTACTGGCCCAGTACTGCGGTGATCGGGTCAGCCAATGCAGCCAGTGCATCGTTTTCGTCCGGCATCACCCGCAGTTTCTCGCGCAAGCCCAGCAACGAGCTGCGCAGACTCTGATCACTGCCCGCCACACGCTGCTCCAGCAAATCGTGGGAGACCCGCAGAATCTGGTGCGAACGGGTGAATTCATCGAGACGATACTGACGGTAGTCGTTGGCCATCTGCAGGCGCTCAAGGCGTCGTTCCCACAGATCGCGAACCTCGCCGACCAGCATCCCGCAGACCAGCATGCCTACGATCCACGACGGTTCGAGTTCCGTGTAACCGGCATGACCGGTGTAGCGCAGTACGAACACCGCCAGCACCAGAATCGCGCCGCTGAACAGGCCGCGAACAAAACCATAACGTACACCCAACAGCAGCGGCGCCAGAATCGGCCAAGGGAAACCACCGTGCATCTGCAACGGGTCTTCCGGGGTCAACCACAGGCCGAGGATGATGGCCAGGCCGGTCACCAAAAGCGTTTCCAGCCAAGACACCGGGCCGCTGGCGCGAGGCGCCAGGCTGTAATCCATGTGTGGAGAATTCATCGCGATCACTCGAACCGAAGGGCGCCAACAAGTTTGTCGAGCACGGTCTGCGCGGTGCCCGCCAGGCTTTCACGGGACCAGCCGGCACGTGCGCCGCTCTTGCTCCACAGAACCTGGCCGTTGCTGGCATCGAGTACGCGCAGGCTGATGCCTACCGCTGGCTCACCGTCCAGACCGTTCTTGTATTGCCACTCTTCAACGCTGCCGGAAACCACGTAGTCGAGCTTCTGTTGACGAGCCCAGTCGAGAGCGCCGTTCAGACGCTCGTTGTCGTCCATCAACGCCTGCTCGCCCTGAGTGCTGGCCGGGTAAACCCGAGGTTTAAGACCGTGGCTGCTGAGTACGCTGATCAGGATCTGCTCGCTGCGCTCACCCGCTTGCGGGGTTTGCGAATAGTTGACCATCGGCACCACGCCCCATTGCGCGTTGCGTGGCAGGTTCGGGCTTGCTTCATCGGTGAAGCTTGCACAACCGGCAACAAACAGGACGGTCAGTGCCAGGCTCAGATTACGAATTGTTTGCATACGTCGTTCTCCCGTAAAAATTCTTTGATCAGCGTCCGAAGCGCACGCCGTAGCTCACACCCATTGTTCCACCGGACTTGCCGTCCCCGCCTTGTGGCGCGGATTGGTAGCCGAAGGTCAGGGCCAGTTCGTCATCACCCAGCACTTCAAAACCGATCCCGGTATTGATGCCGTAGTTGAAGGTTTGATCCGTCCATTGCCAGCCCGCCGTCAAATCCACCAGCCAGGTGTATTGCGGATGGGTACGAACCAGATCCCCAGGCAAGCCACGACGCCAAGTGCTGCCGAAATACAGCTGGCCGTAGCGGCTTTGCAACAGGTCACTGGCTTGCACGGTCGGGATGTCCGCCGGGTCGATCGGCTCGACGACACCATCTTCGTCAACGAACGGTTCCGGTGGTGCCGCGGAGATGACCGGGCCGCCAAAGTTGCTGGACAAGTAATTGAGCGTGCGGTCCTTGACCTTGTTTTTCTGATAGTCGACACCGCTGCGCACGGACCAGTTGGGGCCTGCGAATTCCAGGATGTGGTTGAGCTCCATTTTCAGCGCATGACCGTCGCCCAGATCGTCGCCGGCCCGAGTGGAGAACTGGCGCTGGGCAATTTCCCAGCTGAACTGATCGCGAGCGGTCAGGTTGTGACGGCCACCCAGATACGCACGATCCTGCTGGCCGAAAGCGCGCATCAGGCCGCTGTCTTCGTTCTTGCGATGCCAGTCCAGACCTGCCTCCAGTTCATCGCTCACACCCAGCTGCCAGGTCCGGGACAGGCCAATGCCATTGCGGTCGTCGTCGCTGCGCTGGCTGGTGTCGAGGAACAGTTTGTAGCTGCCGTTCTCGACCCCGTGCTGCAGGGTCAGTGCGGCATTGCGCTCTGTGCCGATTTCCGAGGACCTGATGTCATCGCCGCTGTAGTCACCCTGCTCGACCTGAAGATCGGCGTACAGCTTATCGCCCAGGTTGTGTGCAATCTCCAGACGAGGCCCCTTGAACTCGACACCGCCGAAGTTCTGATCCTGCCACGATATTTGCGCGCCCTGCGGCGTACGCTCGTGGATCTCTACAGCCTGACGGCGCAGTTGTTCGCGTACCGCTTCAGGCTGATCGTCACCCAATGCCGAAAGACTGGTATCGAGCGCTTCGTTCAAGCGACCAAGACGGTTGAGCGCCTGAGCCCGTTGCGCCGGGTTCAGATCGCTGCTGGCCAACAGGGCTTCGACCTGCGACTTGTTACGGCTGCGCAGAGCTTCCTGAATCTGCTCGTAGCGCTCGACCTTCAAGCCCTGGCTACGTGCCCACGCCAGCCATTCATCCTTTTGCGATTCGGAATTGGTGGCATCCAGGCGAGCCAGCAGGCGCTGGAACCACAACTGAAGCATGGCCGGCGAGCCGTCCTTCCACTTCAGCAATTCCTGCTGAGCCTTCTTCGGCGAATAGCTGCTGGTCATCAGACGCAGCCAGACCGCGTAGCGCTGCGACGACGGCTTGATGTCCTCGCCTTCCGGGCTGCGCAACAGTTTCAGGCGCAAGCGCTGGGCGGCGTCTTCATATCCGGCGCTTTCCAGCGCATCGGCGTAGGCCGCTCGCACCAGCCAGTCGTTCGGACTGGTCTTGAGGTACATGCGATACCAGGCGAGTGCTTCAGCATCGCGCCCCAGCAGCTGGCTGGCGCTGGCGAACGGCAGCCACATCAAGCGGTCCTGACGCGCAACTTCGCGCCATTGGGTCATCAGCGGCTTGAGTTTCGCGGTGTTGGCCTGATCGACGTAGAACCACACCAGTTGCTCACGGAACAGGTTGTCATTCGGGTAGCGGGCCAGACCTTCCTGATACAAACGCTCGGCCTCTTCGGCATTGCCCTGCTTGGCCGCCAACGCACCACGCATCGCCAACACCTGGGCCTGGTCATAGGCGTCCGGATATTGCTCGGCGTCCTTGAGCAACGACACCACCAACGTCCAGTCGTCCTGCTCCTGGGCTTGCTGCAAGGCTTCGACCAGACGCTGCGGATCCCGGGTGCGTTCCCAGCTGCCGATTGTCAGCGCCAAGGCGCGTTTCGGGTCGCGAGTGCGATACATCGCGATCAGCTGGCTCTCGTCGCCACTGGTCAACTTGCCATTGATCGAGAGCAGTTTTTCCAGGGAAACCCGCAAATCCTCATCGCGCTCCAGATCCCAGGCCAGGGATGCGCGGGTGTGCCAGTAATTCTCGTCCTCGATGGTCGGATCATCGTCCTGCACCACCTTCCAGGCGGACTCGTTATCGAACAGCTTGAAGTAGGTGTTGGCCCAGTCGACCTGCTCGGTGGTATTGAGCTTGAAGCGCTTGGCATAGCTCTCATAGACCTTGGCCTTGGCCTCGAACTGCCCGGTGTTTTCCAGGTTCTGCAACAGACGCGTCCACGCCAGGCGATGCGACGGGTACTTGCGCAGGTATTTGTGGAACCAGGCTTCGGCTTCTTGCGGCGTGCCGCGCGATTCGTGGCCGTAGTTCAGCGCGTCGATTTCGATGTCGGTCAGCGCGCGCTGATCCATGATTTCTTCGAGCAGAGGAATCGAACGATCAAAGTCAAACTGCTGACTCGCCAGACGCCACGCGTGCTCGCGCAGCTTCGGGTCTTCGCGCAGACGCAGCAGGCTGATCCAGTAGGTCAGCGCCGCTTCGTTATCGCCAAGCCATTCACCCAGACGTGCCATCTGCTCGAGCAAAGCCTGATCTTCAGGGTGATCGATGACCAATTGCTGACCGGTTTCCCAGGCGCCTGCAAGGTCGCCGATGGCCAGGCGAACATGGAAAGCTTTCAACGGAATTTGCGGGTTTTCCGGTTGCAGAGCCAGCCACTGCGCGAGCACTCGCTGCGCCAGATCAAAGCGCTTGTTCGCGACCGCGACATCGACGCCTTGTTCCAGCCAGGCAACATCGGTCTGAGGATTGGTCAACTGTGGCAATTCATCAGCCAGCACTTGCGCAGCCTGGTCACCGCGACCGGCAGACAACAGGCTGTCGAAAGCCAGTTTCGAGAACTCGCGACGCTCGGGGGCGTCCTTGGCTTCTCTTTTGAGCTGCTGGTAAATGTCCGCTGCACGGCCCGGCTGCTCGCCTGCCATGAACCAATGGGCGGCGGACTTCAGCGATTCGGTGCGCAGCTTCGGTTCGCGATCGGCAATTTCTTCGTAGACGCCGGCGGCGAACGCCGGGGCCTGCAACTCCAGCGCGAGCTTGGCCAGGGTCTGCAATTGCGGCGTTGGCAACTTGCGATGATCGAAGGTTTTGAACCGCTCGACCAATGCCTGTTGCGCAATCAGATCGTTGCTGGTTTCGGCAACCAGTGCGTCAATCTGCAGACGATAAAAAGCCTGCATATCCGCCGTCGGCTTGGGCCAGGCCTCGAGATGCCGCCGTGCCTTTTCGTACTCGCCCAGGCGGATCAGCAAATCGATCAACTGCATGCGCAGGTGATCATCGTCCGGGTGAGCCGCCAACAGCAGTTCGGCATAGTTGGCCGAGACAGCGTCCGGTTCACGACCATCGGGCTGGAATACTTCTTCACGCTGGAAGGTCGCCCACAGCAGACCTCCCACGGCAACCGCGACCACCGCCAGAGCCCATGGATTGAGCAGACGACTGTTTTTAGTTGCAGAGGAGTTGACCATTACTCACCTGCTTCATTGGTAATTGAAAAGTCCACAGCCCGGCAGACGACTTGCCTGCGAAACGCTGCCCATCCACTTCAACCCGGCAAGCGCTTGCCGAGCGTACCGAGAAGGTCAGATCGAACTGCCCGGCAAACGAAAAACTCACGCGTTGATCATCCAGATACTTCCAGTCCAGCAACGGCAGATTGGCGTCCTCCAGCGCCGGTCGGGTGTCCCGATCCGGACGCAGGACCAGCAACGCACGGTCGCTGCTCAGGGCCACATAGCGGCCTTGCGGAATATCGCGAACACCGGCAACGCCTTGCGAGCGCAGCAGATCCGGCCAGCCCATCTGCGGGTCCAGACGCACGGTACGCAGTGCGTCCATGCCGCGAATCTGCCAGCTGCCATCGGCGGTTCTTGCAATGCTGGCCTGATACAGGCCGTGCATCCGGTCGATGTAATCACTCATCCACAACGAGATCGGCTTCTGCTCGCGCATGAAGCTGTAGATATCGTGCATGGCCTTGATCGAGGCTTGTTTGGTGCTCGAGTAGAAGTGGTAGTAAAGATGCAGGCCGCGCAGGCGGCGTGGGCTGTCGGTCAGCTCGAAGGTTTCGATCAACTCGCGGAAGCCGTAGTACGGGCCGTGCCACAGGTTGGTGTAGAGGTTCTCGTTGATGATCGGCGCGTAGTACTGCAAGCCGCCTTCAGTGGGGCGCAGCAACGGGTTCAGACCGGTCAACGACGGATCGGCCTTGGTCATCATCGTTTCGGCGCCGTTGACGTTTTTCAGTCCCGCATCGTAGGCAATCTTCAGGGTCGATGCCCCAGGCAGGGCGTCACCCGGCCAGAACACCATCTTCACCGGCTTTTCCGGGGTGGTGAGCTGCTGGTTGATGTAGTCGCGCGAGCCGACCACCTCGCGATAGAAGTCGATTTTGTCGTAGCCCGGAATGACCATGTTCATGCCGTATTCAGGCTTGAAATTTTCGCGTTTCTTGGTCTTTTCCGGCTGCATGAAAAACGGGTGGCTGAAGGTGTGGGTGGCCACTTCAACCTTGGGGTTTGCAAAAATCTCGCGAGCGATGGGCTCAAGTTCACGCGCCAGGTGCGGGAACTTGCCGCGCGGCGAAATCTCGCCTTCGATGATCGATACCGACGTCAGGAAAGGGTTGGGCTTGATGTAGTCGTCCAGCGTGTGACGACCAGCGTAGGGAGTGCCACGCACTTCGGCACGGGATGGAAAACCATCGCCATCGATGTGCACGGTCGCGATGCGACGGCCGTTTTCGGTGGTGACGTCCGGGCTTGGTTGCTCAGGCAGACGCAGGCTGGCCTTGAGGAAAGCGAAAGGGTCGAGAATCCAGCGACTGCGCTCATTGTTCACTTCAAGAAGGTAAGGCGCCAATGCCAGTCCGCCCCAATCGCCAATGACGACCGGATCGTAGGTTTCGCCCGCCGCATTTTTCAGCGACAGCGCCGATGTCGGCCCCTTGGGCAATACCGAAACCGCGGTCAGGTCGCGGGATCGGGGCTGCACCGGTGCTTCAAAAGCGCCAACCAGCGCTTTGTCTTGATGAGTGATGGTCAGGGTTTGCGTACCCGGCGGCGCTTCCCGGGTCAGGCCCATGCGTTTGAGCAGAACCCGGTCTTCAATAGGCAGCCCGGAAAAGAAGACCACGGGTACGTGCTCATCCAGTCGCGCAACGATGAAGCGATTGAAAGCCGCCGCGTCCTGCGGCGAGCCGCTGGTCATCCAGGTGATGACCCCGGCATACAGGCCGCTGAAAGCATATTGCGGCATGGAGCTGTTGGCCGGAATGTAGTCGACGCGATATCCCAGGTATTCGAGCAGACCGCCGAGATAGGTATGACCGGCGTTATCGGCCAGCTCACCTTCACGCGGGTCGTAAACCAGGGCCACACGACGCGGCTGGACTTCGATGTTGCTGACGCCCATCGAATTCAGGTCAGGGGTGCTGATGAAAGGAATGAAGCCTTCATCACGCAGACGCTTGGCCAGCTTGCGCGCTTCTTCACGACGCTCCGGTGGCAGGTAATCGATAGCCACCAGCGGAATGCCTTTGGCACGCAACGGTTGCAACTGACCCAGCAGCCATTGGCGATCGGCTTCCGGCACTGGACGATAGCGCTTGGCGGCCGGATCCCAACCGGCGTAAAGCGACTCGAATCCTACAGCTGCCGCTACACCGTCAAGCTCGGGCAATACCTCAAAGCCGCGGTTGAAGAACAGTTTCAGTTTTGGCTGCTGCTTGTGCAGTTCACGCAGGAAACTGGCAAGGCCGGCACGTTGGGCTTCCTGCGATGCCTTGGGCAGCAGAGTGAAGCTGTCGAGGGTATCGAGAAACAGACCGCCATAACCCTGGGCTTGCAATTGCTTGGCACGGCCGAGCAAGTGTTCACGCCAGGCCGGAGCCGTCAGGTCCATGACCTGGCTGTTCCACGAGTCATTGCGCATCGGGGAAACGGCCTTGGTCAGGCCGGCTTTAGTGATCTCGGCCTTGGAGCCGTCGAACTCGCCCACGGACAGGTAAGCGAACGGCTCACTGCCCATCTTGCGCAGGCTTTTGACGTCAGCCGGGGTCATGTGCCCAGGTTCCACGACGGCCCATTCGAATTGCGCCAATTCAGCCAATGGCGGCTCATCCGCATACCAGAAGGTAACGCTGGAGGGTGACGGGAGTGCAGCTGCCTGTACGGCAGGGCCACTCACGCACAAAGCCAGAGCGGCTAACAGTCGTTTGGCGACCGAGCGGACACGCGTCCTGCGAAAAACGAATTCCATAACTCACTCTTGAATTGTATGAACCAATAACACTGCACCCGAAGCAGTTACACCGAACGGGTTACAGACTGCGGATCAACTGCGCCAATCCGTTGCCGATCGACGTCGGCTCCGGAAGGTCAAAGCGCTCGAGCAAACGAGTATTGTTGGCGCGCGAATGGCGAATATCGCCCTGACGTGGCGCCTGATAGTTCACCGTCAGGGGAGTGCCGGTAACGGTTCCCAATTCGGCGATCAGATCATTGAGGCTGGTGGAGCGGCTCAGGCCGATGTTCACGGCACCCGGCTGCGGCTCCTGCATTTCCACAGACTGAAGCAGAATCTTTACAAGATCCTGAACATAGACGAAGTCGCGGGTTTGCTTGCCGTCGCCGAAAATCGACACCGGCAGCTTCTTCATCGCACGCTCGGTAAAGATGCTGATCACGCCGGAGTACGGCGAGGACGGATCCTGGCGTGGACCAAAGATGTTGAAGAAACGCAGGACCACCGGCTCCAGGCCGTGTTCGCGGCGATAGAAGTCCAGGTAGTACTCGCTGGCCAGTTTGTCGCTGGCGTAGGGAGTCAGAGGAGATTTCGGGGTGTCTTCGTCGATGGCGGTGCCTTCACCGTTGTTGCCGTAGATGGCAGCACTGGAGGCAAACACGACGCGCTTGATGCCGGCTTTCGCCATGCTTTCGCAAACGTTCAGGGTACCGACGAAATTGGCCTGGTGAGTCGAAACAGGATCGTCCACCGACGCCTGCACCGATGCCACAGCCGCCAAATGTACGACGGCGCCGCAATCGCGCATGGCCTGATTTACGACGCCGCTGTCGGCAACATCACCGGTGACCAGTTCCAGGGCGGAATTGTCGATTGGCAGATTGCTGACTTTGCCGGTCGACAGATTGTCCAGAACGCGAACTTTATATCCCTTGGCCAGCAAGGCTTCTACCAAATGCGACCCAATGAAACCTGCACCGCCAGTGACCAGTACGCGCTCAACAAACATGAAATTTCTTCCTGAAGATTCAAGCGGATACCAGATTGAATAGTCCGCTAACGGTGTGTGATCGGTTCCAGCATAGACCAATGTGGAGCAAGTGATACCAGGCGGTCACACCCGACGGCTTTATGGCGCAAGGCCATTAAAACGCTATCGATGATGTGAGATTTGGAGATTACTGTCAATAGGTTGTCGATTTCACTGCCGAGCGGTGAGCGCCATGGGAAAACAGTCATTATTTTGACGACAATGATCGGATCCAAAAGAGTGTAATTCAATGTGACGCGAGGTGGCACCCTGCCCTCAGCATTAACACCAAAACTCAATTCTCTTCACGTTAAACAGAATGCCAGCACGTCACCTCCACACATGAACATTTCTTCACCCCTCCGCCAGATCAGAACCTGTACATTTCCCTCGCTCATTCAAGAAACTACGGTTTGCCCGCCCTCCCGCGGGCTTTTTTTTGCCTGTAGATTGCTCGGCATTCTCTGCGTTCATGGGCCGTTGGCCCGGAGTTTCCGATGACGATCTTCTCCCTGCCCTGCGAGCGGCTGACGTTGGCGATCCTGAGCCCCAGCCAGGCTGCGCTGGAAAGCGACTTTTACCTGCGCAACCAGGCGCATCTCGCGCCGTGGTCGCCGGTTCGTGCGGACGACTACTACAGCCCTGAACGAATCCGCTCGCGCCTTTCGCAGCAAGCCATGGCTTTTGATGAGGGCTATGCGGTGCATTTCGCGGTGCTGGATCGGGATGACGGGCAGATGATTGGCGCGTGCAATTTCAGCGGCATCGTTCGCGGGGCGTTTCAGGCGTGTTATCTGGGGTATCACATCTGCGAGTTGCGCCAGGGCCAGGGCTTGATGCGTGAGGCGCTGGAGGCGGGTATCGGGTATGTGTTCGAGACGCTGAACCTGCACCGGATCATGGCCAACTACATTCCGGGCAATGAGCGCAGTGCGCGGTTGCTGGAGCGCCTGGGTTTCGAGCGTGAGGGATATGCCAAGGCGTATCTGAACATTGCCGGGCGTTGGCAGGATCATGTGATGACGGCGTTGGTGAGCAAAGTTTGGGAAGACCCGGAGCGACAATGGTCGAGGCAGCTGGGGTAGGTCCTGCAGAGGTTTGGAGGAAGCAAAAAAATCCTGATCTTGCTTGTGGATCTGGCGGCGGTTGATCCACAGCAGCAGTCCTGGACGACCGCGTTATCGTTCTTCGCGAGCAAGCCCGCTCCCACATTAGACCGCGCCTGTCTGAACAACGCGGTCAAGTGTGGGAGCGGGCTTGCTCGCGAAAGCGATTTTCCAGACGAACAGATCTAGAACCTGGGCTGAGTCTCAGCAACCAACATCGGTTCTTCAACCTTCTGCAACACCGGTTTCTCCAACCGCGCCCTCCCATAAAACGCCAACGCCGTCAGCAAACACGCCAGCCACACGACAATCCCGGCCCAGAACGTGTGCGACATGTAATGCCAGCCCTGCAACACCCGCGTCGTGCCATACACAAAGCCCAGCCCCAACGAGCCGTACATCAGGGCCTTGGAATAACGCCAGCGATAACGCCGCGCCACGAAGTACAGCGCCAGCATCGTGAAGCCACCGGACGCATGCCCGCCCGGCCAGCAGCGACCATCACCGGCCACCTTCAGCAAATCGAAATTCTCGTACCACTCCTTGTGCTCGATCTTGCCGCCGTACTGCGTGGTTTCGATCGGGCAATACACACTGGTGTGGCCCTTGAGGTAGTGGATCAGGCCGGTGCTGATGGAGAACGCGAACACCACGTAGAGAAAATCCCGGCGATGTTTATGGGCAAAACGCAGCACTGGCGCGACTTTGATCTTTTCCAGGAAGGCGTGCAGCTTCGGATGCTTGTCCACGTTGAACACGGTCCAGAAAAAAGACAGCACGGAGCCGATCACCGCCAATTCGCCGGTCCAGTTCGGAATGATCCGTGCCCATTTATGGGTGATCTTTTCGAACAGGTGCACATGATCCAGCGGAAAACTCTTGGTCACCGGGTCGTAAAAGAGATCGTTGAACGCAATATCGATTTTGGTCAGGTCGAACATCAGGAACACCAGCACCGCACAGGCCAGGGGTATGCCGAAGTTCATCCAGTAAAAACGCGAGCGGGAGGCGGTCTGCATGGTGTTTCCAGATTCCGAGATTGAATTCATTGGTCAGCCACCGAGCGCCAGTCCGATGCTTCGATGAAGCCCAGCATGCGCGGAGACTCGATCGGCTCGGCGGTGATGAACAGTGAGGCGCCATAACCCAGGGTCGAGCCTGGCACCTCGAGATCCTTTTCCAGTTGCGTCATGCATTCGCTGTGGGTCACCAGGATCAGGTTGCGTCCGGCCACTTTGTGCGCGAGGGCATCGCGCAACATGGTGCCCTTGCAGTTGATCAGCCAGTCGTCACCGGTATCGACCTTGTTGAACATGTAGCCGGCTGTTTGCGCCGTACGCAGCAGCGGACTGTTGTAGATGTCGGCTTTGCCCAGGCCCAGACGCTCGAACTGCGCACCGACTGCCACCGCGACATCCCGCGAACGATCGGTGATGCCATCGCCGCCGCCCAGGCACGGCGAACGGGAGCGGTCGCAACGCTCGACATGACGCACCAGCACGATCATGTCGCCCCTGGCCCAACCGGCCTGCAACGCCCGCACACCGGCGACATTGCCATGAGCCAGGTCCGATACCGCGGCCGGGCGCAATAAAAACAGGGTCAACGGAATCACCAGCAGCGCACAGGCCGCGATCACGGCGCTATTGCGATAACGGGCAAGACGGCTCAAGTCGAACGTGCGGGTGATGCCAAACAGTCTCAGTTCCACAACAAGCCGCCTCACCGGCACGTACTTCAAATTCGATGCGCCGAGGGTAAAGACAGGGGCGTAGGCAACCGGTGAAACACATGTGAAAAAAGAATCAACGTCCGGACAAATCCCCTGTTACAAAATCGCCATCACAAAATCCTTTCAGCTCTCGCGATTGCGGCCGATACAGGCCTGCTACACACCTTGCTGGCGCCTAAAAACAACAATCTTCCAGCCAACCGACGATCGAGAAGCACTACGTTCCTGGAGGAATTTTGATGAATAGCTGGTTCGGCAATATCAGCGTGAACCTGAAACTGGGCCTGGGATTCGGCCTGGTCCTGGCCTTGACCTGCATCCTCGCCCTGACGGGCTGGACCAGCCTGGGCAGCCTGATCGACCGCAGCAACTGGATGAGCGACATCACCCAGCTCAACGCCGGCCTGACCAAGCTGCGCGTGGTGCGCCTGCAGTACATGCTGGCCAACGGCGACGAAACCATCGCGCAGAATGTTCAGAACACCCTCGAAGGGTTTTCCGCTCAACACCAGGCCGTCCTGACCAAGTTCAAGAGCCCGGAAAACATCAAGTTGCTCAAGGAGCAAGGCAAGGTCATCGACGAATACAAAACGTCGCTGGCGAAAATGCGCGCAGCCTATCGCGCGGCCAACGGCGCACAGGATGTGATGCTCACCAACGCGGAGGCCGCCAACGGCCTGATCAACGACATCAACAGCCACGTGCAGAAGCTGCCGCAGAGCGATCAACGCTTCGAACAGTTCCAGGCCATCACCGCGGCCCGGGAAGCTTTCCTGCTGGCGCGTTATGAAGTGCGCGGCTACACCGCCACCACCAACGCCGAAACCGAGCGCAAAGCCGTCGCGCAACTGGACCTGGCCATCGCCAGCGTGAAATCCCTGAACGTGCATATCGCCGATTTGCAGCAAGACGCCCTGCGCCAGCTGGAAACCGCCCTGGGCAACTACCGTAGCGCCTTGCAGTCCTACAAGGCCGCTGACAGCGAGGTGGTACAGGCGCGCAAGGAAATGACTGACCAAGGCGCCGCCATCGTTTCCCTGAGCGAGCAGCTGTATCAGATCCAGCTCGACCGTCGCGACGCCGAAAGCGCCCGCGCGCAAACCATGCAACTGGTCAGCACCCTGCTGGCACTGCTGGTGGGCATCATTGCCGCCGTGGTCATCACCCGTCAGATCACCGGCCCCCTGCGTGAAACCCTGATCGTGGTCGATCGCATCGCCAGCGGCGACCTGTCCCATGACGTCAAGGTGACGCGCCGCGACGAACTCGGTGTGTTGCAGCAAGGCATTGCCCGCATGGGCGTGACCCTGCGCGACCTGATCAGCGGCATCCGCGACGGCGTGACCCAGATCGCCAGCGCCGCCGAAGAATTGTCGGCGGTGACCGAGCAGACCAGCGCCGGGGTCAACAGCCAGAAGGTCGAGACCGATCAGGTCGCGACCGCCATGCACGAAATGACCGCCACGGTTCAGGAAGTCGCACGCAACGCCGAACAGGCCTCGCAAGCGGCCGCGGCGGCAGACGGCGAAGCCCGTGAAGGCGATAAGGTGGTCAACGAAGCCATCGCCCAGATCGAGCGCCTGGCCAGCGAAGTGGTGCGTTCCACCGAAGCCATGAGCGTGCTGCAACAGGAAAGCGACAAAATCGGCAGCGTCATGGACGTGATCAAGGCCGTGGCCGAACAGACCAACCTGCTGGCGCTCAACGCCGCCATCGAAGCGGCCCGTGCCGGTGAGGCCGGTCGTGGTTTTGCGGTAGTGGCCGATGAAGTCCGTGGCCTGGCCCAACGCACGCAGAAATCCACCGAAGAAATCGAAGGCCTGGTGGCCGGTCTGCAGAACGGCACGCAACAGGTGTCGGCGGTGATGAACAACAGCCGCGTACTCACCGACAGCAGCGTGGCCCTGACCCGCAAGGCCGGCGAGTCACTGGATAACATCACCCGCACGGTGTCGAACATTCAGTCGATGAACCAGCAGATTGCCGCGGCGGCCGAGCAGCAGAGTGCAGTGGCAGAGGAGATCAGCCGCAGCATCATCAACGTGCGGGATGTGTCGGAACAGACGGCAGCGGCCAGCGATGAGACGGCGGCGTCGAGTGTCGAGCTGGCGCGGTTGGGGAATCAGTTGCAGATGATGGTGAGCCACTTCCGGGTCTGATGTCAGGTCGACCGGTTCGCGGGCAAGCCTCGCTCCTACAGGGATTTGCGTACCCGTAGGAGCGAGGCTTGCCCGCGAAAACGATCTAAACCTCAGACGCAAATGGCATTGGTAAACACCAACCGATTACCAAACGGATCATGAACGGTCATGTCCTGACTGCCCCAAGGCATGGCCTGGATCTGCGGATGGGCGAACTTGTATTCCTTGGCCAGCAATTGCTGCTGGAACGCTTCGAGCTCATCAGTCTCGATGCGCAGCGCCGAACCCGGTGTCGCGTCGCCGTGGTGTTCGGACAGGTGCAACACGCAGTCGCCACGGGAGACTTGCAGGTACAGCGGGAAATTGGCTTCGAAACGGTGCTGCCAGTCGATCTTGAATCCAAGGAAATCGACATAGAACTCAACCGCTTTGGTTTCGTCGAAAATCCGCAGGATCGGGGTGGTTTTGCCGAAGCTCATCAAGTTGCTCCCAGACAGAGGTAGCCCGCAGTGTAGACGGGCTTTACGTCAGCGGATCGGCTTGGGGGCAGCATTCTTTAATTGCAATATGCCATCACCCCCGAAATACCAAGGTACGCAAGGCGCCCTGTAGCAGCTGGCGAAGCCTGCGTCCGGCTGCGAAGCAGTCGTAAAACCTGA